>NZ_JWGX01000039.1:0-82097 GCF_000813075.1 Shewanella sp. ECSMB14102 | reverse complement strand
AAGCCTAGGGGCAGTTGCGTTCAAGCGAATGATTTGATCAACAACGCCCATATAGCTCACTGAACTATATGCCGCCTGTTGAGTTTGCCAAGCAGACCGCATAAGCTGGAAAAATTGTATACTCTGTTCATTTTTATTTTTGATTTTTTATCATGTTTTAAGTGATAATTGCTTACTCCAAATTATTAACTAATAACTGTCTGCATTTTCTTGTTTATTAGAGATTTTTATGAAAAAATTGTTGTTCGTGGTTAATGTTGACTGGTTTTTTGTGTCACATAGGTTGCCTATAGCATTGGCTGCTATCAAAAATGGGTTTGAAGTGCATCTTGCTTGTTCATTGACAGATAAAAAAGAAGAGTTAGAAAATTGTGGGGTAAAAGTTCACCCTCTTACTTTATCTAGAAGTGGTTTGAATTTAATGGAAGAAATTAGGAGCTTGAAAGGAATATATGATGTTGTAAATCTCCTTAAGCCTGATGTAGTACATTTTGTTACCATTAAACCTGTATTGTATGGTAACATAATTTGTCGTTTTTTGCGGGTTCCCAAAAGAGTTTCTTCGATTTCTGGTTTAGGTTTTGTTTTTATTGCCAAGGGCTTTAAAGCTTTCTTATTAAGACGGTTTGTTTTTTTATTATATCGTTTAGCTTTAAAAGGATCCGACCGGATTATTTTTCAAAATAGTGCGGATAGGGATTCACTTAAGGCCATTGGTGCCGTTAGTAAGGAGCAGGAGTGTTTTATTAGAGGCTCTGGGGTAAACCTTGAGGACTACCCTGTTACCCAAGAGCCTGATGGCTTACCAGTCGTAATGTTTTTAGCTCGTTTACTGATCGATAAAGGTGTTGTCGAGTTTGTTGAGGCTGCTAAATTAATCAAGAAAAAAAGAACTGATATTCGTATGATATTAGTTGGTGATGTTGATTTTGGCAATCCAAAGTCTGTTTCATCTAAAGCGTTACAAGAATGGGTTGAGCAGGGTGTAGTAGAGCATTGGGGGTATCGTATAAATGTTGCCGATACAATTGCAGAGTCCAATATTATTGTTCTTCCTTCATACAGAGAAGGTCTTCCTAAATCTTTAATTGAAGCAGCCGCTTGTGGGAGAGCCGTTATTACAACAAATGTTCCGGGTTGTAGGGACGCTATTGAAGACAATGTAACCGGACTACTTGTTCCCGTTAAGAGCGTTAAGCCTTTAGCTGAAGCTATTTTAAAATTAGTACAAGACAAGAATTTGAGATTTAAATTGGCTTCAAGTGGGCGGAAGCTTGCTGAGTCAGCTTTTGACATAAATGATGTAATAAGAATTCACCTATCTATATATAATAAGTTTTAGGATTGAAATTGAATATTTTACTTACAGGAACCAGTGGGTTCTTGGGACAACAACTGTTATCTGAACTTAATAAAAGAGACTTTAATATTCTATCGCTCGTTAGAGCACCAAACTCTAAAATATCAAACGCCATAATTGTCCCAGTTTTCAATTCTGAAAGTGATTTCAGTGTTGCTTTAGGTGGTCAGGAATGTGTCGTTCATTGTGCTGCTCGTGTTCATGTGATGAATGATAAGGTGAAAGACCCACTAGAATCATACAGAGAAGTTAATGTTCGTGGCACTGTTAACTTAGCCCGCCAAGCAGTAAAGGCTGGTGTCAGGCGGTTTATCTTTGTCAGTTCGATTAAGGTTAATGGTGAGTCAACCGAGATTGGTAAACCTTTTACTGAAAGTGATGATAGATGCCCTGAAGATTTTTATGGGCAATCCAAATCTGAAGCTGAAGTACAATTATTAGAGCTGGCTGAACAAACCGGGTTAGAAGTCGTCATCATTCGACCTACATTAGTTTACGGGCCAGGGGTTAAGGCTAATTTTGCTTCGTTACTAAAATTGGCCTCTAAAGGCTTACCTTTGCCATTTGGTTGTATTACTGATAATAAACGCAGTCTCGTTTCAGTCACCAATCTTGTTGACTTGATTGTTACCTGTATTGAGCATCCCAAAGCTGCTAACCAAGTATTTTTGGTTTCCGATGACCATGATATTTCTACAGCTGAAATGGTAAAGCATATGTCTCAAGCACTAGGGAAATCGTGTCGATTGCTTCCCGTCCCTTTGTGGTGCTATCGTTTAGTGGGTAAGTTAACAGGGAAAATGGATGTTGTTGATAGACTAATAGGCTCACTGCAGGTTGACATCACCCATACTAAGAACACGCTGGGCTGGACACCACCACAAACGCTTGAACACGGTTTCAAAGAAGCTGCAGAAGCTTTTCTCCGCAATAAAAATATATAGAGTATTCATATGATTCGTCTAATTGATTTCTTGGCTGCTTTCTTTGGTTTGATGATACTTTGGCCTGTATTACTGATTATAACTATCATTGGCATGTTCGATACAGGTTCTCCAATTTTTGTGCAGACTCGTGTTGGTAAAAAAAAGAAGCCTTTTAAGTTGATCAAGTTTCGTACAATGTCGGTTGAAACTAAGTCAGTTGCTAGCCATCTTGCTAGTAATGCATCAATTACTAAGCTGGGTGCCTTTCTACGTAAGACAAAAATCGATGAATTGCCCCAGTTGATTAACGTTGTTAAAGGTGAAATGAGTTTAGTGGGACCACGTCCTAACTTGTTTAATCAAGAAGAGTTAATAAAAGAGCGAGATGCACAAGGTGTGTATGATGTTTTACCCGGCATAACAGGTTTAGCCCAAGTGCAAAACATCGATATGTCGACACCTAAGTTATTGGCTGAAATAGATAAAAAGATGATCGATACCTTAAATGTTAAAAACTATTTCAAGTATATATTGATGACAGTGACAGGTAGTGGTAGCGGTGATGCTGTAAAATAGTGCTCTCTAAAAATAGCACTCTCTATTGGAAGATACACTCTATTACCTTGTTTTAGCTACAATAACGCCGACCCAAGTCGTCTCATCTTGCTAGCAAAGCGCGACTTAGTGTCTCACGGGAGATTTTTAGTTTGTTAAGCCAAGCTTGATAGCTCTTAGGTATCGTGTTTTCCAAGAGGGGGTTGTTCCTTACCACTTCGAGTGGGTATCCTTTCGGTACTAATTTACGTAACAAGTGCCGATGCTTACCCCTATGGCATGATTGATGTGATAATATGAGCACTTTGGCTACTGTTGTCGAGTCACATACTTTAAGATTGTAATATATTATGAACTTAAATTTTTTGGAGCGAAAAATGGATTTTTTGCAAAGCTTGTTTGGTTTGAAGCGCACGCATAAACGTGTGGTTAGTCTTATCATTGATGCTTTATTTCTCAGTTTCGCTTTTTGGTCAGCATTGCTAGTGCGCATCGATGACATTGCAGTTCTGGCCAATTCCCGTTACTGGCTGCTACTTTTTATGGTTGTCCCTTTGAGCTTAGTGGGTTTTGCGAAGCTAGGGTTATATCGAGCGGTATTGCGCTACATGGGACTGCAGGCTCTTACGGCCATTGGTTTCGGCGTGATGCTTTCAACCATTATGTTGGTCCTTTTTGCGTTTTATGTTGATGCACAATTGCCGCGAACTGTACCTGTGATTTATGCGGCATTTTCATTGGTATTTATAGGTGGCTCCAGGGCAATTGTTCGCTCTCTGGTGGGGGCGGGCATGAAGCGTGTCGGGGAACCTGTCATTATCTATGGCGCGGGTGTTAGTGGCAGACAGTTGTTAACTGCACTTTCTCAAAGCCATGAATATTACCCTTTTGCGTTTGTCGATGATGATGAAACATTGCACGGTACTGTGATTCAGGGGGTACATGTTCATTCACCTTCAATCATTAGGACGTTAATCAAGCAAAAAGCGGCCACTAAGATATTGCTGGCCATTCCCAGTGCACCTCGCTCTCGTCGTCAGGCGATTTTGGAGCAGTTAGAAACGCTGGCTGTACAGGTGCTGACTTTGCCTGCGATGGCTGATCTCGTCAGCGGTAATAAGCTTTATAGCGATATTAAAGAAGTTGAAATTGATGATCTGCTCGGGCGCGATTGCGTAACGCCCAGAGCCGATCTGTTGGCGGCCAATATTCGTAACAAAGTTGTTATGGTTACGGGGGCCGGAGGTTCTATCGGTTCTGAGTTATGCAGACAGATACTAAAGCAGTCGCCTAAAAAATTGGTGTTGTTTGAGTTGTCTGAGTTTGGCTTGTATTCCATCGACCGTGAACTTAAAGCCATAGCGAAAGAGTTATCTCTTGATGTACAGATCTATCCCATGATGGGCTCTGTTCAGCGGGAGAATCGTGTTCAGGCGGTAATGGAAGCGTTTGAGGTTCAGACTGTTTATCACGCAGCTGCCTATAAGCATGTACCGCTTGTTGAGCACAATGTTGTAGAAGGTGTGCGTAACAACGTGTTCGGCACTTTGTATACTGCCCGTGCTGCTATTGCAGCTAACGTTGAAACATTTGTGCTGGTCAGTACTGATAAAGCTGTTAGGCCCACCAATGTGATGGGGACCACGAAGCGTATGGCTGAATTAGTCCTTCAAGCATTAGCGGATAAAGGAAGTGCGACTCGTTTTTGTATGGTTCGGTTTGGTAATGTTCTGGGCTCTTCCGGGTCCGTTGTGCCGCTTTTCAGAAAACAGATAGCAAATGGTGGCCCTGTTACAGTAACTCATCCAGAAATTACCCGCTTTTTTATGACTATACCTGAAGCTTCTCAGTTGGTTATTCAAGCCGGTGCTATGGGCAAAGGCGGGGACGTTTTTGTGTTAGATATGGGCAAGTCAGTAAAGATTGTTGATTTGGCAACCAAGATGATTCGTCTTAGTGGCTTTGAAGTCAAAGATGATAAGCATCCTGACGGTGATATTGCTATCGAGTTTTCGGGGCTACGACCAGGCGAGAAGCTCTATGAAGAGTTGCTGATTGGTGATGATGTGACCGGCACTGAGCATGAGCGGATTATGACGGCCAATGAAGTCTTTTTAAAATGGTCGGAACTTGAAGCGATTTTGGCGCGTTTGGACAAAGCGTGTCATGAGTTCCAGCATGAAGAGATAAGGGACATTCTTCTTTCTACACCAACAGGCTTTAGTCCGACAGATGGTATTTGTGATTTAGTCTGGCTGCAGAAAAATCATGATAGTAAGAACAACGACATTAAGGACAAAAAAGTCATACCTCTGGTTTCTTGATTTAACTATCAGTCGATTAAAACTCCCCTTTATTTGGGGAGTTTTTTCGTTTTTTAAAATCAAGTTAGTATTTTCGTTGCGGGGCTTGGTAGCGGTAAAGCTAATTGAATAGTCAGAATGTTTTAGAAAAATGCTCCCATACTCAGCAGCTATTGCATGAATTCTATTAACAATTTTCATGCGTCGTTCAATCATACGTTGGTTACCAAACCTTTCAGAATTCGCGCTCAGTCACAGTCACCTAGCATGGCTAAACTCATCAAATTTGGTAGTGAAAAATGAAGATACTAGTCACAGGTGGGGCTGGATTCATTGGCTCTGCAGTTGTTCGTCATATTATCAATAATACTCAAGACAACGTAATTAATGTCGACAAGTTAACTTATGCAGGCAATCTCGAGTCTCTTGTCAGCGTAGAGAAAGATAAACGATACGCTTTTGAGCAAGTTGATATCTGTGACCGACTAGAAATAGATAGAGTGTTTGATGAGCATAAGCCTGATGCAGTTATGCACTTGGCAGCAGAGTCTCATGTAGACCGTTCAATAACAGCTCCTGCTGATTTTATTCAAACAAACATAGTTGGTACTTACACCCTCCTAGAAGCGACTCGTGCATATTGGCTCGAGCTATCTGATGATAAGAAGAGCGCTTTTCGTTTTCACCATATTTCTACCGATGAGGTTTATGGTGACTTACCGCATCCAGATGAAGTGCAAAGCTCGGAAGAGTTAACACTATTTACAGAAGCTACCCCTTATGCTCCGAGTAGTCCGTATTCGGCATCGAAAGCATCCAGTGATCACCTCGTTCGCGCTTGGTTGCGCACCTATGGTTTGCCAACAATAGTGACCAATTGCTCAAATAATTATGGCCCTTTCCAATTTCCTGAAAAACTGATCCCACTTGTGATTTTAAATGCGGTGGAAGGCAAGCCTTTGCCTGTTTACGGCAAAGGTGATCAAATTCGTGATTGGTTATATGTAGAAGACCACGCTCGCGCTTTGTATAAAGTTATCAAAGAAGGAAAAGTCGGTGAAACCTATAATATTGGTGGTCACAACGAAAAACGAAATTTGGAGGTGGTAAAAACAATATGTGCCATTTTAGACGAATTGATGCCTAAAGGTACTCCGTACGCGGAACAAATTACTTATGTGGCAGATCGTCCAGGTCACGACCGTCGCTATGCCATCGATGCTACCAAAATGAGCAAAGAGTTAAATTGGGCTCCTGACGAGACCTTTGAAACTGGGCTGCGCAAAACAGTGCAATGGTATCTTAACAATCAGGCTTGGAGTCAGCGAGTTCAGGACGGCTCTTATCAAAGACAACGCTTAGGTTTAATTTGTAACCTAAATAAAGGTAAAAATTAATGAAGGGGATTGTCTTAGCCGGTGGTTCAGGTACAAGGTTATATCCATTGACTAGAGGTGTATCTAAGCAGCTATTGCCGGTTTATAATAAGCCAATGATTTACTATCCGCTATCAACGCTAATGCTGGCGGGGATTCGTGATATTTTGATCATTACTACGCCTGAAGACAACGAAAGTTTTAAGCGGCTACTAGGCAATGGTAGCGACTATGGTATTCGTCTTGAGTATGCAATCCAAGAAAGTCCTGATGGTTTAGCACAAGCTTTTATCATTGGTGAAAATTTTATCGGTGATGATAGTTGCTGTTTAGTTTTAGGTGACAATATTTTTTATGGTCAATCGTTTACCAAGACGCTGCTAAATGCGGCTAGTCGAGAGCATGGTGCGACTATATTTGGTTACCAGGTTAAAGATCCGGAGCGTTATGGAGTCGTGGAGTTTGATAACAACATGCGCGCTGTTTCAATAGAAGAAAAACCGCGTAATCCTAAATCTAACTATGCTGTGACAGGTTTATATTTCTACGATAATCGTGTTGTTGAGTTTGCCAAACAGGTTACACCTTCTGCACGGGGAGAATTAGAAATTACCACACTCAATGAGATGTATCTCAACGATGGTTCTTTGAATGTTGAGCTATTAGGCCGTGGTTTTGCGTGGTTAGACACTGGAACACATGAAAGTTTACTCGAAGCAGCTTCATTTGTTCAAACGATAGAGCATGTACAAGGCTTGAAAGTTGCGTGTTTAGAAGAGATTGCATTTCAACAAGGCTGGTTAAATAAACAAGATCTACTAAGGATTGTAAAACCAATGATGAATAGTGATTATGGCCAGTATTTGCATAAGCTATGCCTGAAAGTTAATTAATAGATCAGGATAAAGTGTTATTGCCTTGGACTGTGTTCGAAATACTGTGTCAGATCAATATTCATCCACTGATGTAGGTTTTGGTAGTCGATAGTTCAGATAGTTTTAAATAGAGAAGAGCGCCAAATTTGGCGCTCTTCTTTTATCGGGAAGATAGTCCTGTTTTTGGTGGGACTACCGGAGAGATTGATTTGGTAATCAACACTCGACGATATTAACCGCCAGGCCGCCTTTGGCGGTTTCCTTGTACTTGCTGCGCATATCTTTGCCGGTATCCATCATGGTCTTGATCACCTTATCCAGGGAAACCTTGTGATTACCATCGCCGCGCAGTGCCATGCGTGAGGCGTTGATTGCCTTGACAGCGCCCATGGCGTTTCGTTCGATACAGGGAACCTGCACCAGGCCGCCGACAGGATCGCAGGTCAACCCCAGATTGTGTTCCATACCGATTTCTGCCGCGTTTTCAACATGCTCGACCGTACCACCCATGATTTCGGTCAGTGCGGCGGCGGCCATGGAGCAAGCCACGCCGACTTCGCCCTGACAGCCAACCTCGGCTCCGGAAATGGAGGCGTTTTTCTTGTACAGAATCCCTATGGCTGCAGCCGTCAACAGAAAACGGCAACAGACATCTTCATCCACTTCTTGAACAAAGGTGTCGTAGTAGCAGAGCACGGCGGGGATGATACCGGCGGCGCCATTGGTGGGCGCCGTTACCACACGATCGCCGGCGGCATTTTGCTCATTCACAGACAGGGCAAACAAGTCCACCCAGTCCATGGCATTGAGGGGATCGATATTGTTGCGGCCTTCGGCCTTGAGGCGGCGATGCAGCGCCGGGGCGCGGCGGCGCAGTTTAAGGCCTCCGGGCAAAATGCCTTCTTTCTGATAGCCTTTTTCGACGCAGGCTTTCATGGTTTGCCAGATATGCCACAGTTTGGCTTTGACTTCACTCTCGGGGGCTATGCTGAGCTCATTGGCCATCATTAATGAAGAGATGCTCAGGCCATTTTCGCTGCACAGTTCCAACAGCTCGCTGGCGGTATTGAAATCGTAAGGCGCCTGGGCGATGGGAGTCGCCGGAGAAGCGTTACGCTGCTGAATTTCATCCTCATCGAGAATAAAACCGCCGCCGACTGAGTAGTAAGTGCGTTGATACAAACACTCTCCGGCCTTGAGCGCGTAAAGTGTCATGGCGTTGGCGTGTGCCGGCAGTGTCTTGCGTCTGTGGTAGGTGATACCATCTTCGCGGGTAAACTTAACCTTACGGCCATCGCTGAGCGTCAGTGTCTGGCTGTCGGCTACTTCTGCCAGAATCGCCTCTATGCTGTCGGTGTCGACGGTTTCCGGATCTTCCCCCATCAATCCCAGAATCACTGCCTTGCCGGTACCGTGGCCCTTGCCTGTTTGTCCAAGAGAGCCAAAAAGTTCTGCCTGCAGTTCGTCGACCTGTCCAAGTAAGTCATCTGCAGCCAGTTGTTCGATAAAGATTTTGCCCGCTTTCATCGGACCCACGGTATGGGAACTGGAAGGCCCTATACCTATCTTGAACATATCGAATACGCTAATCATTTGGTTAACCCTGTTGCTGTTTCGTTGTTATTTTAGTCATTGGGAGGCGCATTGCTCGCGCATGCGCAGGTTTCGGAGTAACCTTGACCCAAGTTACTCTGCCCATGGGCAAGTATCCCATACTTTTGGCCTGGAATATCATTAGTTATTCTTATTAAGCTAAGGTTGCATTAGCCTTGCTAACAAAGGGATTGACCCTGGTTGCGCTTTCCTTGCTGCCATACCTGTATCGGGGCTAACACCATTTCGTACCTTTTCAGTCGCTTTTATGCGCGGTACCCTGTTGGAGATGTTTATGAGTCACTTAATGCTGGATCTTGCCTCTGTCGAGTTGACCCAAGAGGAGGCCTCTGTCCTGCAACATCCGGCCGTTGGCGGCCTAATTCTTTTCAGCCGTAATTACCAAGACAGAGAGCAACTGATAGCCCTGATCCGCGCGGTTCGTCGGGTGCGTCCCGAATTGCTAATTGCCGTTGATCATGAAGGGGGCAGGGTACAGCGTTTTCGCGAGGGATTTACCCAAATCCCGGCCATGGGCGATATATTGCCGGCCGCCGCAGGTTCGCTGGAGTTGGCGTCAACCTGGGCCAAAGAGCTGGGCTTTTTGATGGCCGTTGAGCTCTTGGCCTGCGACATAGATTTAAGTTTTGCCCCTGTGCTCGATCTCAATGGTATCAGTCAGGTGATAGGCACTCGCAGTTTCGCCTCAAAGCCCGGGCAGGTCACTGCGCTGGCAACAGCCTTTATTGAAGGCATGACTGAGGCCGGTATGGCCGCAGTGGGTAAACATTTTCCCGGTCACGGCAGCGTCGAGGCCGACTCCCATATTGCCCAGCCGGTCGACCCACGCAGCTATCAAGAGATTGCCGAGTGCGACATGCAGCCTTTTTCACAGCTGATCGCCAAAGAGAGGCTCCAAGGTATTATGCCGGCTCATGTGATTTACCCCGAAGTAGACCCTAACCCCGCCGGTTTTTCATCTTTTTGGCTCCAACAGGAACTGCGCGGTAAACTGGCCTTTAACGGGGTGATTTTCTCGGACGATCTCGGCATGAAAGGGGCGGCGATCGCCGGAGACTATCAGGCTAGGGCCAGAGCGGCACTGGATGCCGGTTGTAACATGGTATTGGTATGCAATGACCCTGAGGGCGCCAGAAGTCTTTTGGGGGACTTTTCTTGGCCCGAGAGCAATCCTTTTCCGGCTGCAACATTGAGGGCCGATTCTGCTAAGGTGATGCAAGCATTGCAGGATGAAGCGCGCTGGGAGCGAGCCCGCGAGCTGGCGGCAAGGATTTCATCCACAAAAAATTGATTTGGCACAATATAGGCGCAACCTAACTTGGTTAGTTTGAAACCTGTATAACCATGACTGGAATGAGACTTGAGGAAACAAAATGATTTTGTATTTTCACGGATTTGATGCCACCAGCCCGGGTAATCATGAAAAAGTCAGGCAGTTACAGTTTATTGATGATGATGTGCGTCTCATCAGCTACAGTACCCAGCATCCCAGACACGATATGCAGCATCTGCTGAATGAGGTCAGTAAGCAGCTTAAACTCACTGACGATCCCAAGCCATTGATCATAGGTGTGGGGCTGGGAGCTTATTGGGCCGAGCGGATCGCTTTCCTGTCCGGGCTCAAGGCGGTATTGGTCAACCCCAATCTTTGGCCGGAGGAAAACATGCCCGGCAAGATAGACAGGCCGGAAGAGTACGCCGATATTGCCAGCAAGTGCGTGACCGATTTTCGCAGCAAGAACCGTAACCGCGCCCTGTGCCTGCTGTCGACCGAGGATGAGGTCTTGGACAGCACCCGCAGCCATGCCTTGCTAAGCCGCTATTATGAAGTGATTTGGGACAAACAGCAGAGTCATAAGTTTGCCTCGCTGGCGAGCCATTTGACTCAGATTAAAGCCTTCAAGCAGAATGAGGGTGTAGAGCGCGTCGGTTAAACAATCTTCTATGCGGTAAAATGAGCCCTTTTTGTGATCAATATCACGAGAGGGGTTTCGGGTTGTTGTTCTGTATGTTGCGCTGGTTGCATCGGGCCTGTAGCTGTGTAAAGTTACCTTTTATGGTGATTTTGATACAAAGTGTTACGCTTTGTGGTTGCAAAATTACCGGACATTTTGCGTATGTCGCCCGATGCAGCTAACACTCTTTTGTTAGCTGTTTTTTTTGCTTTTTTGTTAATCAACTGCTTGATTTATAAGCGTAGCAAGATAATGAAGCCACAAGGAGACGCCCATGAAGCGGGTGCTGCTGACTGTGAAAGGCAAGGTGCAGGGAGTCTGTTTCAGACGCTTTACCCAGCAAAAGGCTCAGTCACTGGGGGTGACTGGTTATGTGCGCAACAAAGAAGATGGTTCGGTAGAAGTGTTGGCGCAGGGTGCCTTCCCGGCAGTCGATCACTTAATAACCTGGTGCGAACAGGGGCCACCTCAGGCGCGGGTCGACAGTGTCTATGTTGAGGAAGACGAGGCAGATGAGATCTACCTCGACTTCTCTATCAGCCACTGATCAGAGCTCTTCGCTACTTTCAGCTTGAGTTTGGCTGCCCGGCTGAGCCATACGCCTTACCTGTAGGATCATCCCCATTCTGGGATGATCGAAGTAGTGTATTTCCCCGCTGCGAATACGGCGATTTTGCTCCATGGGAATGCTGTAAAGAAAGGGGGTTTGCAGCTCAGGCTCACCTTCCTGGGTGGCCAGAGATTTAAAACCGGCCTCCCTCAAATTAAAGCGGGTTTCCACATAGAGATAATGGCTGAGATAGATATTCAAAAGCCCATCCAACTCCCACACCGCCTTGGGCGTTTGCGGCACCATCAAGCTCCCAAGCGCTGTATATTCCTCACTGCCCATTTGAGTTGCTTCACTCAGGCCATTGTCCAATGCTTGCCCAGACAGTTTTTCTTCCGATAAGTTTTCTGATAAGCCATTCAAAGATGAGTTCGAAGCCGTGTCCAACTGGCTCTGGGGCAAGCCTGAAAGCTTGAAGTCCGAGCCAAAGTTACGGCCCCCAAAGAGATGCAGTGCCTCGGCTCTGTGGCGTGGTTTCATCTGTTGCTGCCAGGTGAGATGCAAAAGCCCTTTCAAACCGCGTTGCCGCTTGAGGGCATTGATAACACCGCCAAATTGGGCCTGACTTTCACTGAGCAGCAGGGCGCCGGGTTGGCTTGCTGTGCTGCTGTCTCTGGGGCTGATATTCACAGGCAACTGCTTGGGCATACGGATTTCCGCTTGCTGCTGTTGGCAAGGCAAAGCGGCGGTATCCGTTTGAGTCGTGTTATCGGCCTGGGCCAGAGATATCACTTGGCCTGCCTGAAGGGGGCGGCCGCGCTGCGAACCGGAGGCATCGTTATTGAGAGCCTTATCTGCTGCGTTGTCTGCGGATTGAGATTGCCATTGCGGATCACAGTCTCCCACAGCCATGCTGCCTGAGCTGATTTCGGTGGCGACCTGGGGAGTGATCAAGTCTATGGTCTTGTTCAGCTTGAGCTCCAGCGGCGTATCCGGCCACTTTTCCGTGCTTGGCCCGGGGCGCTCAAACAGGTATACCTCGACTTCGTACCAAGGGTATTGTGCCGCCTGCAATACAGGCGAAAGTGTCAGCCCCAGAGCCAGGGTTGCCAGCATATTTCGATACACTATTTTTCTCCCACAGTGTGTTGTGCCAGTTGTTGCAGCAGTAGACCCACCATATCCAGGCGTTCTTTACTGCTTTCGGCCGCCAGGGTGAACTTTAACTTATTCGGTCCATCCATTCGATAGATTTGTGGCTGGGATTGCAACAGGCCAATGATAAAGCCGGGATCGATAATATGATCGTCACCGAACTCGACACTGCCGCCGCGGGCGTGAAAATCGAGTTTTTTCAGCCCGAGCGCGGTGGCCTGATGTTTGTACAGTGTCAGTTGCATCAGGTTACGGGTGGCTTCAGGCAACAAACCGAAACGGTCAATCAGTTCCACCTTGAGTTCATCCAGTGCCGCTTCCGTAGTGCAGTTGGCTATCCGTTTGTAGAGCGACAGGCGAATATTGACATCGCCCACATAGTCTTCCGGCAACAGCGCCGGGATCCTCAGCTCGATTTCGCACTGCTGGTTGAGCATCTGCGCCAGGGATGGCTCTTTGCCCTGTTTCAGCGCCTTGACCGCCGACTCCAGCATCTCCATATAGAGGCTGAAGCCTATCTTGGAGATATGGCCGCTCTGCTCATCCCCCAGCAATTCACCGGCGCCGCGGATCTCCAGATCCTGAGTCGCCAGCATAAAGCCGGCGCCGAGATCTTCCAGGGCGTCAATCGCTTCCAGGCGCTTGCGGGCATCTGAGGTCATGCGTTTCGGATGCGGGGTCATCAGATAGGCATAAGCCTGGTGATGGGAGCGGCCAACCCGGCCCCTGAGCTGATGCAGCTGCGCCAATCCGAAGGTGTCGGCCCGCTCTATGATGATGGTGTTGGCGCTCGGCACATCGATACCGGTTTCAATAATGGTGGTACACACCAACACGTTGTAGCGTCTGTGGTAAAAATCTGACATTACCCGCTCCAGCTCGCGCTCGCGCATCTGGCCGTGGGCCACTACCACTCTGGCATCGGGCAACAGCTCGCGTAGCTCCTCGGCGCGTTTCTCTATGCTCTCCACATTGTTGTGCAGGTAATAGACCTGGCCGCCACGGAGGATCTCCCGCTCTATGGCCTCACGGACACTGGCCTTGTCGTATTCGCGCACAAAAGTTTTCACCGCCAGGCGTTTGGCCGGCGGGGTGGCGATAATCGACAGATCCCGCATGCCGGACATGGCCATATTCAGGGTGCGGGGAATAGGGGTCGCCGTCAGGGTGAGAATATCCACATTGGCCCTGAGCGCCTTGATCTTCTCTTTCTGCCGTACCCCGAACCTGTGCTCCTCATCTATGATAAGCAGGCCGAGGGCGTCAAATTTCACCTCGCTGTTGAGCAGCTTATGGGTGCCGATAACAATATCCACCTTGCCGTTTGCCAGGTCGGCAATCACCTGTTGCTGCTCTTTGGCGGTGCGAAAACGGGACATGACTTCAATCTGCACCGGCCAGTCGGCGAACCTGTCCTTGAAGTTTTCATAGTGCTGCTGAGCCAGCAGCGTCGTGGGCACCAACACCACCACCTGCTTGCCGGCGTTGACGGCAACAAAGGCGGCGCGCATGGCCACTTCTGTCTTGCCAAAGCCCACGTCACCACAGATCAGACGGTCCATGGCCACCGGTGACTGCATATCGGCGAGAACGGCGGCGATGGAGGTTTCCTGATCCACTGTTTCTTCGAATGGGAAACCCTGGGCGAACAGGGCGTATTCGGCCTCATCCAGTTCACAGGCCTCACCGGGGCGGGCCTGACGGCGGGCGTAAACATCCAGCAGCTCGGCGGCCACATCGCGAATGCGCTCTATCGCCTTCTTCTTGGCCTTGGCCCAGCTTTCGTTGCCCAACTTGTTGAGGTTGGGGGATTCATCCGGCGCCACGGCGTAGCGGCTGATGAGGTGCAGCGACGACACAGGCACATAGAGTTTGTCGCCACCGGCGTATTCCAGCTTGAGGTATTCGGCTACCACACCGCCGGTATCCAGGGTTTCCAGCCCCTGATAGAGGGCGACCCCGTGCTCCAGGTGCACTATGGGTTGGCCGACCTTGAGCTCGGCGAGGTTTTTAATCAGGGCATCGCTGCTGATCTGGCGCTGTTTTTCCCGCCGCCTCTGCTGGGAGATCCGCTGACCGAAGAGCTCGGTCTCGCAAATAATGCTGAGCTTGGGCTCATTGAGTATGCAGCCCTTGGCAAGGGGCGAGACGATTAACCCCAGCTGTGCATCCGAGTCGATAAACGCCTTGAGATGCGGGAACAGTACCGGGCGCAACTCTATCTTGGCCAGCAGCTCCATCAGCGCCTCGCGGCGGCCTTCGGATTCGGCGCTCAGCAGAACTCTGCCTGCCGAGGTGATATAGTCGGCCAACGCCTGCAAGGGCTGCTTCAGCTTATGGTTGACCGAGATATCCGGCAGCGTGCTTACTGCAGCCAATTGCTGCTGTTTTTGGGCATCCACCTGGCTCAGCTGCAGTCTTGGCCAGCGCTTGAAGGCGGCAAACAGCTGCTCGGTCAACAGATATAGGTCGGCCGGGGCCAGCAAGGGCCGCAGCGGATCGACCCGCCTGTCTTCATAGCGATTGCGCACCTGAGCGAGGTGGGTGTCGGCGGCCTGCTGCAGGTCGCCCAGCGTCAGCAGTTGCACATCGCCGACAAAATAGTCGAATAGGGTCGCGGTTTCATCAAAGAACAAGGGCAGGTAGTTTTCGATACCGGCGGGCATCAAATGGCGGCTCACCTGCTGATAGATGGACTCGGGCTCTTTAACCAATACTTCAAAATAGCGCCGATAACGCTGGCGGAAGCCTTCTATGGCCCGCTCATCTGTGGGGAACTCCTTGGCCGGCAGCATTCGTACCTGCGACAGGGGTTCCTTGGATAGCTGGGTTTCAGGATCGAAATGGCGAATCGATTCCACTTCATCATCGAATAGTTCAATTCGCAGCGGCTCGGCTGAGCCCATGGGAAAGATATCCAGAATCGAGCCGCGAATGGCAAATTCGCCATGTTCATAAACCTGGCCGACCAGATGATAACCGGCGCTGACCAAGTGCTCGCGCATCTGTTGCAGGCTGTAGTTGTCACCCTTGTTCAGCAACATCACATTGGCCGACAGGAAGGACTTGGGCGGCAGTCGCACCATCAGGGTGTTGATGGGCACTATTACCAGGGCGCGCTTGGCACTTGGCAACCTTGACAGGGTTTCCAGCCGCTGGGAGATTAGATCCTGATGCGGCGAAAAGCTGTCGTAGGGCAGGGTCTCCCGATCGGGAAACAACCACACGGGCAGGGCATCACCCAGAAGGTATTTGAGTTCGGCTTCCAGTGTCAGGGCGGTTGGCGTATCCGCTGTTACCAACAGGCTGACACCTTGATGTTGGCGGGCGAGGTTGGCCAAGGTCAGCGCGCGCTCCACGCCTTCGCCGAGGCCGAGATGGCGGATCTCGCCGGCCTTTGGGGCACCCGCAGGCGCCAGTACAGAAAACTTATTCATTGAAGATGTGATAACAGATTCATTCTGAATGGATTGCGCACCATTGTAGAGATTTAGGATGGCTCATGCCAGTTGGGATCCTGACTGGCTTTACGCCTTTTGAGCTGTTTTTGTTGCACGCTGAGACTGGCCTTGACCAAGAGTTCGATATCGGCATCCTGGATCACCCGATAGTCGAGATCGGCCAGAAACTGGCCTTCATGGTCTGGGTCGTCGCGGCATTCCCGCACCGAGGCGATACACTGCAAGGACAGGATTTCATCGCGAATAAACAGGGTCAGCTTACAAAATGTACCGGCGTCCAGTGCCTGGGGTAATTGCACCCGCACGCCGCTGCCGCCAAATTGCACCCCGGGGCAGTGTTGGCCTTCGCGGCTCTCCTGCTCCAATACGTGCTGCAACACCAGATCTATCTTACGGGACTGGAGTTTGAGGTAGTCGACTATCGCCCGGCCCTCATCGCCGAGTTGCCTCAGCTGCAACAAACAGCCGGCTTCCAGCGCCTTGACCTCGCTCATCAGTTTCAAGCCGGTGGATTGCATCGCCAGCAGTTGACTCTCGGTCGGCAAGGGAGTGTCCTTGGGCCAGAGGCTGAGATAGACATCAAAGGCGTGGGGCACGCTGAAGTATGGATTGGATTCAGGAAACAAGGTCCCGCCTCTTGTATTTACCCGGTCAATCCACCTATTATCGTGCCCACTTCATTGATTTAGCAAGCGCAGCGCACAGGACATGCTATCCCTCTCATGAATCCGGGACTCTCATTTTACATAGGTTATCGTTACTGGCGTGCCCGCAAGGCCAACGCTTTTGCTTCCTTTATTACCTTCTTCGCCGTCAGCGGGATTTTTCTCGGGGTGGCAGCATTGATTATTGTCAGCTCTGTGATGAACGGCCTGGAAGGCCAGCTCAAGACCCGAATCCTGGGGGCTATCCCACAACTGACGGTCCATACGGACAACTCTTTTGACGACTGGCAGAGCTTTAAAGGCGATTTGCAACAATTGCCCGGCGTGCTTGGGTTGGCGCCTTCGGCGACCACCCAGGCGATGGCCCAGTCGGCCGATAATATCAGTGCGGTGCAGCTCTATGGCATCTACCCCGAGGCCGAGAAAAATCTCTCGGTTGTAGCCAAACACGCCTATCTGGATGCCTTCGATTCGCTCAGCAGCGGCAGCTACCGGGTGTTGTTGGGCTCAGAGCTGGCACGGCGGCTCAATGTTGCCACCGGTGACAAGCTGCGTCTGCTCAGCGGTGATGGTGTGGTGTACTCGCCGCTTGGGCCTGTTCCTAGCCAGCGAATTTTTGAAGTGGCGGGTATTTTTGAGATGGGGTCTCAGGTCGATGCCGGGGTGGCTTTTCTGCACTATGAAGATGCCCGCCGCTTGATGCGTCAGTCGCCAAAGCAAATTCAGGATCTCAGACTGTTTCTGAGCGACCCCTTCAGCGCCCCGGCGCTGGCGCCCAAGGTTGAACATTTGTTCGAAGATAAGGGCGTTGAGGTGAGCGTCAGCGACTGGCGTGACAGTTATGGCCATCTGTTCGCCGCGGTGAAGATGGAAAAGAACATGATGTCTTTGATGTTGAGCCTGATTGTCGCGGTGGCGGCCTTCAATATCGTCTCGGCGCTGGTGATGATGGTGGTGGATAAAACTGCCGATGTCGCCGTGCTCAAGACCCAGGGGCTGGGCAGGCTGGATATCATGACCATTTTTATCTCCCAGGGCTCCCTCAACGCCCTGATAGGCCTGGCGCTGGGCCTAGGGGTTGGCATAGTGGCCACCCTCAACATCAATCCGCTGCTGTCGACCCTGGGGATCGCCGTATTGGGCGCCGGGCAGAGGTTACCCGTGCAGCTGGAACCGCAGCAGCTGGTGCTTATCGCCATCGGCACTCTGCTGATGACCCTGGCCGCCACCTTGTACCCGGCCATTCGGGCCGCCCGGGTAGAACCTGCGACTGCACTTAGATATGAATAAGAGAATCAATACCATGCAACAAGCCGCGCTCCTTGAAGCCAAAGCCGTCAGCAAGAGTTATCAGGAAGGTAAGCTCAGCACCAAGGTGCTGGAGCAGGTCGACCTCAAGGTGTATCCGGGGGAGCAGTTGGCGATTGTCGGCAGTTCGGGCTCGGGCAAGAGTACCTTGCTGCATATTCTTGGCACCCTGGATAAGCCCTCTGCCGGTCAGGTGTTGCTCGAAGGCGAGGACTTATACAAGGCCTCGGCCTCCCGTCAGGCACAGCTGCGCAATCAGGCGATGGGCTTTATCTACCAGTTTCATCATCTGTTACCCGAATTCAACGCCCTGGAAAACGTGACCATGCCGGGGCTGATTGCCGGTCGACCCAAGGCGGAAGTGCGAGCACAGGCCAAGGCCTTGCTCGAAAGAGTGGGGCTGGGACATAGATTGGAGCACACCCCGGCGGAGCTTTCCGGTGGTGAGCGCCAGCGGGTGGCCATTGCCAGGGCCTTGATCAACAGCCCCAAAGTGGTACTTGCCGATGAACCTACGGGTAACCTGGATGCCCACAGCGGCGAGGCTGTCTATGAGCTTATCCGCGAGCTGGCCTCGCAACTGGGCACGGCTTTTGTGGTGGTAACCCATGATCATCAATTGGCGGCCAGGATGGATAGGCAGCTGCAGATGGTCGATGGTCGTTTGTCGACGCCGGAGGCGGGCCAATGACGGCGCATCCCGCCTTGCTGCCCCTGATCATCGGCTGGCGCTTTTACCGTGCCCGCCAGAGCAGCAGCTTTATCAGTTTTATCTCTTTTGCCTCCACCGCAGGTATCGCCCTCGGGGTCGCCGTGCTTATTCTGGTGCTG
Source organism: Shewanella sp. ECSMB14102 (assembly GCF_000813075.1). Lineage (NCBI taxonomy): Bacteria > Pseudomonadati > Pseudomonadota > Gammaproteobacteria > Alteromonadales > Shewanellaceae > Shewanella > Shewanella sp. ECSMB14102. Next base: position 63,163 of record NZ_JWGX01000039.1, on the reverse strand, counting down.
TCGGCGATGAACGGCTTTGAGCGCGAGCTGGAGCAGCGCCTGCTCGGGGTTGTGCCCCAAGGGGAGTTGAGCCAGGTCCGCGAACCTATTCACGATTGGCGTCAGATAGTGTCGGACGCCGAGCAAATCGACGGCATCAGCGCCGCTGCTCCGCTGGTACGCATGCAGGGCTTGGTGCAAAAGCCGGGCGGCTTTGTCGGCTTGTCTGTGGTGGGGGTTAACCCCGAGGCTGAAGCGCGGGTTTCGACCCTGAGTCAGTATCTGACACAGGAAAGCTGGCAGAGCCTTGAGGGTGACAGCAATCATATAGTGCTGGGCCAGGGAATGCTGGACAAACTGGGACTTAAGGTGGGTGATCGCCTGACCCTCTATCTGCCATCACCCCATGGCAAGGGCAGTGGTCAACTGGCGCAGGCCCGCAGTCATTCGTTGTTGATAAGCGGCAGTTTTCGTCTCGGCGGCGAGCTTGAATACACCACAGCTTATGTACCCATGGCCTATGCCCAGCGCCTGCTAGGGCTTGCAGACGAGGTGACCGGGGTGAGAATCAAGGTTGAGCGGGTATTTGAAGCGCCGCGGCTGATTCGCGAGCTGGGTTATGCCCAGAGCCAGACTTTGTATCTCAACGACTGGACCCGCACCCAGGGGCATCTTTACCAGGACATTCAGCTGGTGCGCACCGTCATGTATCTGGTGCTGGCATTGGTAATAGGTGTGGCCTGTTTCAACATAGTCTCCACCCTGGTAATGGCGGTGCGTGACAAGGCTTCGGAAATCGCCATCTTGATGACCATGGGACTTAAGCGCGGCGCCGTGATGCTGGTATTTATTGTCCAGGGCGCGCTCAATGGTGTGCTTGGCTGCGCCATAGGAACCTTGCTGGGGGTATTGCTGGCCAAGAATCTTTCGGCTATCGCCAAGGGGATTGAGCAGTTGACCGGGCATAAGTTGCTCTCGGGGGATATCTATTTTATCGATTTCTTGCCATCCAGGCTCGAGCTCACCGATGTGTTGGCCGTGGTCACTATGGCGCTGCTGATGAGTCTGCTGGCTACCTTGTATCCGGCGTTCAGGGCCAGTCGCATCGCCCCGGCAATCGCCCTGGCCGGGCGCTGATAAGCGACAGGAAAATCCTAAAAAGCAAGAACCCGGCCATGGCCGGGTTCTTGCTTTTTACTGGCGGAATGTACTTTGGGTACCAAGTTTGGTCAGCGCTAAAACTATGTATCCCTAAAGTATTCCTGAAGTATCCCTGAATTGTGCCGCTCCAGTGACGTTACTGCCAGCAGCGGTTATTTACGTCGTTTTTGCCACTGCAGATAGATGGAGTACTGCCAGGCACTCTTGATCACAAAATATCCCGTCAGGGCACTGACCACACCCAATACCAAACAACCGAACAGGAAAGGTGGGCCTATGGTGCTGATGGAGGATTCTATCCAGGCCCAACTGGCTTCGAAGACAAACTGCTGCGGCGGGTGATTGAGCAGCTTGGCACCTATCAAATAAGCCAGATAAAACATGGCCGGCATAGTTACTGGGTTGGTAATCCAAACCAAGGCGACCGACACCGGCAGATTGACATGAAAGTAGATTGCCAGCGCCGCTGCCAGCACCATTTGAAACGGCATTGGCATCCAGGCAACAAACAGGCCTATGGCGAAGGCGCCGGGGGCAGAGCGGCGATTCAGTGCCCAAAGATTGGGTTTGTTCAGCAGGCTGCCGAAGATCTTGAGGTGTTTATGATTCCTCAGTTTCTCCGGATCGGGCATGAATCTCTGAATGATCTTTTTTGGCATAGGCTCAGATTGCTGTCTTAAATTACTCAATGATGAATCAATGCTTATCGGGCTTTGGCATCGTCGTACTTTCGGCCATGCTTTGGCCTTGGATACCGCCCTTATTCTCATTGCCAATTATTGCAGTGCTGCTGGTACTGTGCCTCAGAGTCTGGAGCGGGAGCTGGGTTCCCAAGGGAAGTGCTTTGCTCTATGGTGCTTTGGGCGGCGTGCTGTGGGTCAGTGTTTACTGTCAGTTAGTCATTGATATTAAAAGCCTTACTGACTCATCATTCAGCTCTGAAACGTCTGTTAATCAGACACTGCGGGGCGAAATCATATCACTAGTTTCTGCAAACGGCGACTGGATCCGCATGGATATTCGGCCAATTGATGATAATTCTTTAACCCTTTGGGCGCCCCTGGCTCCAAAGTGGCGTTTGAGCTGGCAGGGAGATGCATTGCCATCGCCGCAATTGGGTGAGGTGTGGCAGTTTGAAGTCAAACCCAGATCCTTTGCCGCCGTGCTCAATCAGGGCGGCTTCAATCGTCAGCGTTATCTGCTCGGTGAGCGGATAACCGCCAGAGGCCAGGTAATATCCGCCGAGCGGCTGTTGCCATCAACTGGGCTCAGGGCACGTTGGGTCACGGAGTTAACTCCAGTATTGGCCGAAATTGAGGGCGGCGATCTGCTGCTGGCGCTGACCTTGGGTGAGCGGTCACTCTTCTCCGAGGCGCGCTGGCAAGAGTTGCGCCAGTCCGGCAATGCCCACTTGGTGGCGATTTCGGGGTTGCATCTTTCGGTTGTCGCCTTCTGGTGTTATCTGCTGAGTTTTGGAGCGCTCAAGCGTTGGGCACCTGTCTATGGGCGGCGCAATCTGGTACTGGCATCTTTGGCGGCGTTGCTGATGGCACTCTTTTATGCCTATCTGGCAGGTTTTGCCATTGCCACCCAAAGAGCCTTGTTGATGCTGTGTTTGCTGGTGTTATCGACTTTAATGATGCGCTATACCTCGGCCTGGGAGCGGCTGTTGTGGGCACTGGCCTGCGTACTCTTGATAGATCCCTTGGCCAGTCTCAGCGGCGGCTTTTGGTTGTCATTTTCGGCGTTGGCGTTAATTTTGTTGAGCCTTAATTATCAAGTTCATAATCCTAAGGTTCTGGAGCAGGAGCAAGTACTGACCCACTGGCCAGCCAAGCTCAAGCGCTGGGCCTTGGCATTCTGGGCAATACAGTGGCGCCTTTGTCTGGGACTGTCGCTACTGCAGGCGATACTCTTCGGCGCCGTGACGGTTCACAGCCTGTGGCTCAACTTGCTGTTGGTGCCTTGGTTCAGTTTGCTGGTGATCCCCCTGGCGCTGCTGGCACTGCTGCTGTGGTCGGTGTTCTCCGCCTTGGGGATGGATGCTGTGGCACTTATGCCTTGGCAACTGGCGGCTTTCAGTCTCTGGCCGGTGCAAAAATTATGGCAGTTCAATAGTCAGCTTCCCGGTGGCTGGCTCATGTTGCCGCAGGCTCTCAGCGCCGCGGCGCTATTGTTGTTTCCGGCATGGCTTTGTTGGCGTATGTTGCCCAAGGGCCGGGGCGTGGCGATGTTGCTGATATTACCCTTTGTACTGCAGCTCGGGCTATGGCTTGGCCTGCTCAAACCCAAGGGCTGGCAAATGCATATGTTGGATGTGGGCCAGGGGCTGGCTGTGGTGGTACAAAAAGGGCCACATGCATTGCTTTATGATACAGGTGCGGCCTTTGGCGAGCGTTTCAGCTACGCCGAGCGGGTGATAGTGCCTTTTCTTGGTGCCAAAGGTGTGACCAAACTTGATTACCTGATTATCAGCCATGGCGATAATGACCACGCCGGTGGCGCCCAAGTGCTGATGCAGGCCTTTGACAAGGCAGGGTTGATCACCGATGTGTCTGAGCTCAAGAGCCGTTATTCAAAGCGTTGGCACAGGGGCTGCCGCCCGGGGATGCTCGATTGGCAAGGGATAGAGCTGAATTTTCTTGGCCCCCAAGTACCTGAGCCTGGCAATAACGGCTCTTGCGTGCTGCAGCTCTTCGATGGTCATCATAGAGTGTTGCTGCCGGGGGATATAGAACTGGCCGGTGAGGTCGCCTTATTGCATGGAAAAAGCGCAATCGAGAGTGATATTTTACTGGCGCCCCATCATGGCAGTCGCACCTCATCTCACCCTGAGTTTATCGGCGCAATAGCACCTGAGCGGGTGTTGTTTGCGGCCGGGCATGGCAATCGCTGGGGGTTTCCCAAAGAGGAGATACGCTTGAGGTATCAGGCCTTTGGCGCCCAAGCCTTGATTTCCGGCGAGCTGGGGCAGGTGAGTATCCACTTTGATGGGCAAGGTTACACAGTGCACAGTTACCGCCAGGATCTGGCGCCATTTTGGTATAACCGCTTGTTTGGGTTTGGTATGGCAGGGAATCCAGAGTAGAATGGCGACTTTGTCATAAATATAGTTTCGCTGATGAGCACATCTCAACAACGTGAAGTCTGGACAGTTTTCAGACGTTTGCTGACCTATCTCAAGCCCCTCAAAGGGGTATTTGTCATCTCGATTCTGGCGTTGATCACCTATGGGGTTGTGGACGCTACTTTTATCGCTTTTGTGAAACCTTTTATTGATGAGGGGTTTGCCAATAATTCTGTCGTGGCCGGCGTCGAGCTGGGCACCTCCAAAGGGTTTAATGCCAGCTCGGATGTGTTGACCATGGCCCCCTTTGTGGTAGTGGGGCTATTCAGTCTTCGGGGGGGGGCCAACTTTGTCTCTACCTATGGCATCTCTTATATCAGCGCCAAGCTTATTCAGGACATGCGTCAGCAGGTGTTTGAACACATACTGTCGCTGCCTGTCAGCTATATGGACAGGGAAAACACAGGTTCCTTGATCTCCAAAGTGACCTTTGACACAGAGCAAATTGCCAGAGCCTCCGGCAGTGCGCTGATCACCTTGGTGAGAGACAGCGTTACTGTCATAGGCATGCTGGGGTTGATGTTCTATTACTCCTGGAAACTGTCACTGTGTATTCTGATCATTGGTCCTTTCATCGGGGTGGTGATTGCCGTTGTCAGCCGCCGCTTCCGTAAAGTATCGCGGCAGATCCAGGGGGCCATGGGCTCGGTGACTGCTGTGACCGAGCAGATGATCAAGGGCCACAAAAACGTATTGTCTTTCGGTGGTCAGAAGACAGAGGCCGATCGCTTTGCCAAGGTCAACGATCACAACCGTTATCAGAACATGAAATTGGCGGCGGCCCAGGCCATCAGCCAGCCGCTTATCATGATCATAGGCTCCTTTGCATTGGCCTTTGTGCTCTATGCTGCCAGCTTTGACAGTCTGAAGGATGAACTGACGGCGGGTACCTTTGCCACTATCCTGGGCGCCATGCTGGCTATGTTGCAGCCTATCAAGAACCTGACCCGGGTCAACGCCGAGTTTCAACGGGGTATTGCCGCCTGTACCACAGTGTTTGAGCTGCTGGATACCCCGGGGGAATCCGATAGCGGTACCCACACAGTAGAGCGGGTTGAGGGTAATCTGCGTTTCGATAATGTCAGCTTTGGTTATCCCGGGCAGGAGCGTTTGGCGCTAGAGAATATCGACTTTGAAGTGCGTCAGGGACAGACTCTGGCGCTGGTGGGCCGCTCAGGCTCGGGTAAGTCGACTATCGCCAGTCTGGTGACCCGTTTCTACACCGGGCTGAAACAGGGGGAGATCACCCTGGATGATGTCAGTATTTACGACTATTCACTCAAGTGTCTGCGTAGCCAGGTCGCCTTGGTGTCGCAGCAGGTCACCCTGTTCAACGACACCATAGCCAACAATATTGCTTATGCTTACCCAGGCGAGGCTACCCGGGAGCAGATAGAAAACGCTGCCAGATTGGCCTATGCGATGGAGTTTATCGAAACCTTGCCCCAGGGACTGGATACCGAGATAGGTGAAAACGGCGTGATGCTGTCCGGTGGTCAACGCCAGCGGATCGCCATTGCCAGAGCCATCCTCAGAGACGCCCCTGTGTTGATCCTCGATGAGGCAACCTCGGCACTGGATACCGAATCAGAGAAGGCGATTCAAAAGGGGCTGGATAACCTGCGCCGCAATCGCACCTCGATTGTGATTGCCCACAGACTGTCAACCATTGAGAGTGCCGATCAGATTTTGGTGGTCGATCAGGGTAAGATCCTCGAGCGCGGTACTCACCAGAGTCTGTTGGAAAAGGATGGGACGTACGCCAAGCTGTACCAGATGCAATTTGGAGGTTAAGTGGAAGCTCTGCTTAACCGTATCTGGTATCACAAGCATTGGGCAAGGTGGTTGCTTTGGCCGCTTTCCTGGCTGTTCGCCTTGCTCAGCGGCCTGAGACGTCTGGGGTTTAAGTTTGGACTCAAGGCCTCGCAAACTCTGCCTGTACCTGTGATCATAGTCGGTAATATCACTGTCGGCGGCAGCGGCAAGACGCCAACCGTTATCTATCTGATAGAGTTGCTAAGGCACTATGGCTATCGGCCCGGAGTGATAAGCCGTGGTTATGGCAGTGGTCAAACCGAACCTAGGCTGGTGCCTCCCGGGGCCAATCCGAGCGATTTTGGCGATGAGCCGGCGATGATAGTGGCCCGCACTCAAGTGCCTATGGCCGTGGGAGTGGATCGTATCGCCACCGCCGAGTTGCTGCTGGCGTCCACTGAGGTGGATATTATTATCAGCGATGATGGTTTGCAGCATTATCGACTGGCGCGGGATATCGAAGTGGTGGTTGTCGATGCCAGCCGCCGCTTGGGCAATGGTATGTTACTGCCGGCGGGCCCCTTGAGAGAAGGCGCCTGGCGCTTGGAAACTGCCGACTTGGTAATCCATAACGGCGAAGCCAGCGATACCGTCAGAGAGTTTGGTATGCAGCTTATACCCGGCGCAGTGCTGAGTGTTGCAGGGGAAAACCAGGCTCAGGCCCCCACAGCGCCTATGGCGGTAAAGGCTATGGCGGGTATTGGTAATCCGGAACGTTTTTTTGAAACTCTCTCTCAGATGGGGTTCAAGCTTGAAGCCCAAGAGGTCTTTGCCGATCATCAGGCCTACAGCCCAGAGGCCTTGACCGCCCTTGGTGACGAGCTGCCACTGCTGATGACAGAAAAAGATGCGATCAAGTGTCGCGAATTTGCAAAACAACACTGGTGGTATCTGGCCGTCAATGCCAAGCTATCACCCCAATTCGATGCCCAATTGCTGACCCGGGTGCGGGAGGCGATGGCAAACAAACAAAAGGCAAACCAAAAAGGATAGTCTGATGGCGTTTGATAAGAAACTATTGGAAATCGTAGCCTGCCCGGTATGTAAAGGCAGACTGGAATATGACAAGCAGGCACAACAACTTATCTGTAAGGCAGATAGGCTGGCTTACCCTATCAATGACGGGATCCCTGTGTTGTTGGCTGACAAGGCCGAACCTTGGCAAGAAAAACAGTAATAGTTCCCGCTCTTAAACTCCGATCAGCCTTGCTGATCGGAGCCTGCTAAAAGCCTATCCGCTAGCCCCCCTCATTAGTAGCAGTTGATTTGTTCACAGCTTGTTAATCCTATTTTTTTGCTGTTTTTATTATTAACCATTTGTGGCGAATTTCACTTGGGATTCGTTAAATAACAAGAGTTTATCTTGAGTTAGTTTGCTTCGAACGCCACGCCCTAAGATACTAATAAGTATTTTCTGTGACTTACAACAAACTCTTTGAAGGAAACCCTGTAGATGACTCAACCCAAATTCAATCAATATGTTCTGCGGGTGCTGGAAGCTCATCCCGGGGAACGTATTTGCTCGTTTGAATATGAGGGTAAAAAGTACTGGCTTAAACAAGCCGAGACACTGCAGGGAGCCATGCGGGTGTTGAAACCCAATCCCCAACTGGCGCTTGAGAAAGAGAAACAGACTCTGGAGCACCTGGCCAGTTGCTCAGCCCCGGTGCCGCGTATTGTTCAGGCCGACAAGGGCTACTTTGTGGTGGAGGATGTTGGGGTAACAGTCAGAGAATGGTTGATACTCAAGTCGCAAGATAAACCGGGCATGCAACAGATCCTCAATGACAGCGCCGCTGCGCTGGCTGGTTTACACAGCATGGGACTGGCCCATGGCCGTCCGGCGCTCAGAGATATCAGTTGGCAGCAAGGGCAGGTGACTTTTATCGATTTTGAAGCCACTCAAAAGGGTCAAGATATGCTGATGCAGCAGATAAGGGATCTGCTGGTGTATATTCACAGCTTATACCGCTACATGGGGCCCGCCAATGAAGCGATAACCCAGGTGATAGCCAGTTATCGCCAAGCCGGCGGTGAAGCTATCTGGCGTGAGGCCAAAAGTTTCCTGATCAGTTGGCAGTGGTTATATCTGTTGCTGCGGCCTTTTCGTGATATCGGCGGCCGCGACCTTAAGCCCATCTATTGGGTGTTGTGGCATTTTCGCAATAATCCCCTCTAAATTTCTGTCTGATTAGTTTCACTCGGGACGTGTCCTGTTTGAAGTTGAAAGCAGAGTGTCAAAAAAATGTTATTGGATGTAAGTTTGACCTTATCTAATAACGAACTGTAATGGCAGAAAAAAACACTTATTCAAGTTTACTTTTCATTAACATCATGAATAATGTCAAAAAATAATCTGGTCAAACCAGTTTATTTTTTAATCTTTATTAAGGTCTGTTTTACAAGGAAAACTCCCCAAAGCCGCTAAATTCAAGGGTTTTGAGGGGTGTACAAAATATAGACTGATTTTATAGAATGTCGTCTTCCTAAGGATTCGAAGAAATCCTGGGCTAAGTTCGAAGCAAGTCCTCATTCACGGCGGAAAGGAAATCTAAAGAGTTACTTGGCTTCCCTGTAAACCATATGCAAAGTCTGCAAGAACCTTTTTAGGTTTGCAGGGCTTTGTATTGCCTGAGAGACAGATATGACCCGTTCAGTTCTTCTGCTGCTTAGCAGCTTGTTGCTTGCCATGCCGGTATTGGCTCAGTCCCCTAACGGTGTACAAAAGAACTCCCATAGACATGCCGGGTTTAATGCAACGCCCGCCACTCAACTGAAACAGCAGGCGATTTCTCAATCCCAAGCTCTCGCCAGAGGCTTGAGAGCCAAGAAAGATATTGGCTCGTTGCAATCTTTGGCCAAGTCCAGACAAATGGCCATGCTTGATTTGGTGCGTAGCCAGCCTCAGGCTGCTTTGGGGCTGATATTACCAGAGTCTCTCAGAACCCAGAGCCCAACTGAGTTACAAACTTTTTTTGCTTCCGAACAAGAGTTTCAGGGGAAGCTTGAGGTTATTTATGAGGAGTTGGCGACAGGTGATGGTCATAAACTTAGATACTTCCTCACCAGTGGCGAAACCTCAGTGGAGCTGTTTTTGCCCAAGGCCGAAGCTGCATTGAAAACCGGTATTCAAGTCAGGGTAAAAGGTTGGCAGTTTAAAGATGCGGCACAAGAGCCCAAGGCTGTAGTTCTTACCAAACCGGAAAATTTACAGGTTTTGGCTTTGGATGAAACGCAAAGCCAAAACCTGGTCAAGGGTACCGGGGCTGTACTCAGTGGCACCACGGGTGAGCAAAAACTCTTGGTATTGCTGCTTAACTTCCAGGATAACCCGAACCTGCAACCTTGGAGTATCGAGGAAGTTAAGCAGATGGTGTTCGGTAGAGTCAATGATTATTACCTGGAAGCCTCATACGGTCAGACCTGGCTTAGTGGTGATGTTAGCGACTATCTGACTTTGCCAATCGACACTAACTGTGACTATTTTGGAATGGACAGTTATGCCCAACAAGCCGCCAAAGATGCAGGTTTTGATCTGAGTCAGTACTCACGTTTGGTTTATCTCCTGCCTAAGAACAGTAGTTGCAGTTGGCGTGGTCAGGGGACGGTAGGTGGTAGTCCCTCCAGAGCCTGGATCAACGGTGAACTGAATTTGATGACCATAGGGCATGAGCTTGGGCATAACCTGGGCTTGAAACATGCCAAAGAACTTAACTGTGGTAGCGGCTATTTGAGTGATTCCTGTGTTTCCATTACCTATGGCGATACGCTGGACATCATGGGTAAGTCGGAAGGACATTTCAATCTGTTGAACAAGGCCCGCTTAGGTTGGTTGACCGAAGAGCGGGGCGATATTGTCAGCGCCGATGAAGCCGGTAGTTTTCAGCTGGCTCCCTATGAAAGTGATGCGCAAGGGGGGGCTCGCGGCCTGAAAGTTCGTCGTGGCACAGACAGTTTGAGTGGTGAGCCGCTTTGGTACTATCTTGAGTATCGTCAGCCTCTGGGATTTGATGCCTTTATGGCAGGCAAGGCGGTGACTCAAGGCGTGCTGGTGCACCTTAACAGTAGCGATCAGGATATCGAGAGCAGTCAATTATTGGACATGACCCCGCAGAGTAGCCTGTTTGACCTCGACGATGCTGCCCTGGTTGTCGGCAACAGTTACACAGATAGCGATGCCGGCGTGAGTTTTACCACTGAATATGCCGATGCCAACGGTGCTGGAGTTTATGTTGATTACCAGGGAAGGGCCTGTGTGGCAGCTGCGCCTGAGCTGGTGCTTGAGCAGCAAACCCCGCAGTGGGTTCAGCCGGGAACCTTGGTTACCTATAACGCAATACTGACCAACAGGGATAGTCTGGAATGTGCTGCCAGTGTGTTTGCGCTGAATGCTTCAGTACCTGCAGGTTGGCAATTCCAAGGGAGCAGTGTTGAGTTGGCTCCGGGTCAAAGTCAACCCGTGAGCTTTAGCTTGAGTTCGGCTGCAGATGTTACGCCTGGCCTTTATGAAGTTTCTGTGGTTGCCGCCAATCAAGCCGATAGTGGTTACCAGAGTGAAGTTCTGCTTGGATATATGGTGGACGAAGTCGCTGCGGTTTGTGAATTGGCTGCACCATCCTGGGCACTGGAGCAGGCCAATGTGATTGCTGTACCGGGGGAGACGGTAACTTATCAGGGGACTTTGACCAACAACAGCAACACGAGTTGTGAGGCGGCAGAATATCGACTGACGGCGGCTTTACCCAGCGGTTGGCAGGCAAACAGCGGTCGCGTTATTCTGGCCCCGGGGGAGAGTGCCAATGTCGGTATTCAGATTACCTCCAGTGAACAGAGTTCCGATGGGGTATACAATTTTAGTTTGGCAGCTGTGCAGAGCGATGCGCCGGAGTACCAGAGCTCGGCCTTGGCCAGCTATGTAGTGAAAACACCTTGTAGTTTGGTGGCGCCATTGGTCTCGGTCGTTGGTCCGGATGTCGCGGTCGCTGCCGGGGCTGCTCAAAGCTACCAACTGACTGTCAGCAATAAAAACAGTGGCAGTTGCCAGGCGTCCAGCTATCGCATTTTGGCCGATGTTCCCGCCGGATGGAGTAGTAACAGTCAGGATCTGAACCTGGCTCCGGGAGAGAGCAAAACGGTTTCTGTGACAGTGATTTCTGCTGCTAATGCTGAAGCCGGTGATTATGGGCTGACGTTCAGAGTCTTGGATAATGCTGATAGTGGTTACCAGGCAAGTACTGAAGCCTTGTTTTCAATTGCTGCTCCAGTGAATTCCGCCCCTGAAGCAGTGAATGATAGCGTCAGTATCGCCAGTAAGTCGGCGGTGAGTATCAATGTGCTTGGCAATGACACAGACGCGGATGACGATGTTTTGCAGGTTACGTCAGTTGGTCGCAGCAGCCTGGGCACGGTCGAGCTGTTGGCTAATGGACAGATAAGTTACACACCGGGTAAACGTTTCAAGAGCACAGATAGTTTCAGCTATACCATTTCTGATGGTAAAGAGAGTGCAACCGCAATTGTGACCATCAGTTTGAGCTCGACAGATTCCGGTAGCAGCCAAGGTGGCAATAAGGGAAAGGGTAAGCACTAGTTGATTTTGGTTTTGTATGACAATCAAACTGGCTGAAGCCAAGAGTGGAAAAGCCAAGGGGTAATACCCTTGGCTTTTTGTATTGGAGAACGCCTGAGCTGGCTAGTTCTCATTGGTGCCGACTTGAATGGTCACATCGGCTGTAGATTCATCTCCTTTACTGTTAACCAGTTTCACTATCACATCACCCAGGAAGACGATAGGATCTGTGTTTTCCAAACCGGGTTTAAATTCTATGGTAAAGGCACAGAAGTAGTCTTCTGTTCCAGAACCTGTGTAACCAAATGGATGGTTTAATGCACAGGAACCATAGTTGACGCCTTCGAAAGTGCCGCCCGAATTAATCAGTTTGAAACCGGGCATATCGGCACCAGGGAACACATCGACACCTGCAGCGGTGAGCATAGTCAGGTTGGCATTGTTCACGTCGGCATTATGCATACCCAGTACCACCAGCATACTGGCGGCAAAGTCCATATCAACTGCGGGTGACCCTGGGGTAAAGGTTACAGTGGCATCATCCATGGCATCCACGGCCTGGCCATCTTCATCTGTACCGTATATGGTTGCCAGATTGGTATGTATATCTGTCCTGTTTCCTTGCACCTGCAGTGTGATGGTACAACTGGCATTGTGACCGGGATCCAGCATTAAACCAGCGAGTGGTGCCGGACCATATGGCAAGCCGTCAACAGTGTCTACTTCACATTTAGCGGTAAGATCACCAAATACAGAGTCATCCAAGGTGTTGAAGGTCACGGTATCAACTGTGTTTTGACCATTGATTTGATCTTTAACACCAAACAGGAAGGTAAACTCCACATCACGGAAGATAGAGAGGTCATCACCTGTTTCCAGTACAGAAGTAGGATCGGCACTCTTATCCAAGGTGATCATGGAAGGAATATCATTGATAACCACTGTGGCTGAGTCGGCAGCCATAGCTTCTATCATCTCATCGTCATAGGCCTTGGCAGTCACAGTATTAGTGTGAGAACCGGCGCCGGTGCCACTGATAAATTCGGTGAAGCTACATTCATAGTAACTACCGTAGGCGATATCGAGATAAGTACTACAACTCCCTTTGCCATTGAGATCACCAAACTTGTCATCTACCAAATAGAAGAGTTCAAGTGGTGAATCATAGGCTTCGGCAGTGTTATTGACCCTGACGGTATAAGTCACGTTTCCGCCTGACTCAGGAACCTGATCCGGGTTTGCAGTTTTCAACACTGTGATGGAGGGGTTCAGGTTTTCAACTTGTACCTGGACCACATTGGAGCAGTGTTCACCGTCTATGCCGTTAACCGCAGCGCAGCTGTTGCTGTCGGTGACGTCATCGCCGTTTTTGTCTTCCAGCGCCAGTTTAATCAAGTCATCATACAACTCGATATTAGGAGCAAGATCCGGCAAGTCCCTATCGACTATATGAACAGTAAACTGACAGCTATAAGACCCACTTGGCAGAATTTCGCCACCATTCGCCGGTTGAGTACAGTTGGAGGATTTTAGGTACACACCATCACTGGCTCCCACAGGTCCGCCTGCACTCCACAAGTTCAGTGAAGTGTCATAGGTACCATCGGCACCAATATCCACTTCATCGCTTAACGAAGTGATGAATAGTGAAGTTTGGGCATTGGGGTTGTTGAAACTCAACTCAAAAGTGTAAGTGCCTCCGGGTTCATTTTGGGTATTGCTGGTGATGAGTTTTTTATTGATCACAGGTGGGTTGGGTTTGATAAAGACGTCGATATCAAACGCATCGCAACGACACTTGGATGGTGTGCCGGGGGCAGCGGGATTGTTTTCACTGCAATCGGCACCGGTTTTGTTGTGCCAGGCGGCACAGTAATTGAACTCAGCCTTGCCTGAGTTATCATCATCGCGACAGAACAGGGTGATCTGCTCGCCGCTATAGACATGAGTGGCATCATAACCTGCAGCCTTACTGATATCGGCACAGGCATCGAGGTTTTCTTCCAGGTCAACGCCGGGACCATTGGTACGCCCGAGCAGAATTGAACACTCATTATTGGGATCTGAGTCCTGAGCGCTCCAACTGCCTTCCGGCAGATAGACGGAATAGTCATACCTTTGATTAGCCGTAGTGGTAATGGTCACATCTGCCAGGAAAGTTACATCGTCACCCAGTACGCACTCTACCGGCGTGGTACCATCCAGGTTACGGACATTATCCACCTTACTTACCCTGACATCATTGGCTGTACAATTGAGGGCAAATCCCGCTTGTTCGGCCATACAAGCTTGATCGAACTGTTGCGGGAAGAAGGAGGCGTTGACGGGCGTCAAACTCGAGGCACCGTAAAGCGAGGCGCCGCCAATCAGGACGACACCCAGAGCCCTGATCAGCCAGTTACACTGGAATAGTTTCATCTTGCTATCCCTCCGAAGTTTGTTTGGCCACTGACAGTGGCCGCACATTTTAGTGAGCTTGCTGCAATCGAGTAACATCACCGGTTAAGGCTTCCTAAAGGAATGGCCGGATTCGCACAGCAAATATCCAAACGCCTCCCTGATAAGCAAACGTCATTCCATATAGTTAATGCTTTGATTTTTAGGTGTTTTCTATGTTTTTGTCTGCCAGGTGTAACAGTCTGGGTGTTTCGTCTTTGGAACACTGTGAATGGCTTGCTTTAGAATCAGAGGCTTGAGTATGTTTCAGCTTGTATCACTTGTTCAGTAGCTGGCCTGCGTGTAGCACAGGCCAGTTTGTTTGGCGCTGAGGGGGGAAGTGAGTCGGTGGGATGAGGCGTAAGACTAATTATCCTGCTGTAATTTATCCAAAATGGCACTAAAGGCTTCGTAGGGATGAGCTCCTACCAATAACTTGGGTGTCTGCATCTGGTTATTACTTACTCGACCTATGATAAAACTTGGGGTGCCGGTGACGCCATATTGCTGACCGTACTGGAGATCTGCCATGACACTCGCCTTAGTGGCAGGATCATCAAGGCAGGCTTCAAAGTCCGGCAGTTGTAAATCTTGCTGCTTGGCACTACTTAAATAGAGTTCAGGATTGAGCCGGGTAATATTGGCAAAAAGTTGTTCTCGCATTGGCCAGTAACTATCTTGTTTGCCGGCACAGGCTGCTGCAATAGCAGCGCTTTCGGCATTGGTGTGAAAGCTTAGCGGAAAGTTGCGAACCAGGTATCTGACCTTACCTGTATCTATATATTGCTGCTTGAGTTTGGGAAAGCTGAGATCCAAAAAGCGTTTGCAATAGGGACATTGAAAGTCTGAAAACTCCACTATGACGATTGGTGCTTCAGATTGACCCAAGGAGGGTAGCTTGCCTTGATTATCCAGGTCAGCCAAGGGCGGCAACTCTTTGGCTTTAGGGGTTGTTGATGCTGTAGCTATTTCATGGATCTCCTTGATTTGTTTTTCCATTTGGATCAGTTGGAGTTTGATCTCAGCCATAGATTGTTTAAGTTCCTGCTCTGAAGAGGACGGCTGCTGTGGCTGACATCCAGACAGCAACAGTAGTGGAAGCCAGATAAACATCAGCGGATGATTGAACATAGTGAGCTCCTTTAGTGGCTGCCACTGACTCCCTGGCAGCATCAGAGTTGAATTTGACACTTCTTTATCAAGCGATAGAAGGTCGTTCTGGAAATATTGAGTTGTCGGGCCGCAGCAGAGATATTGTGGCGGTTATCGGCAATGGCCTTGAGCAGTACTTCGGCATCCAGGTTATCCCTCTGTTTGGCCAGGTCTATATCAGGGTTATGCTCCTTTATTCTATCCAGCCCCAGGGCTTTGGCTGAGATCTCTGTGCCTTCGGCCATGACGGCTGCACGGCGAATACGGTTTTGCAGTTCCCTGACATTACCCGGCCAGTTGTAATTCTGAATGGCATTGAGGGCTTCGTTACTGAATACCAGTGAACTGGCATTGCCCGGGATGCTTTGCAAAAAACGTTCAGCCATGGGAATGATATCGATTTTGTACTCCCTCAGGCTGGGGACATGTAGCCGCAATACATTGAGGCGATGATAGAGATCTTCCCGAAATCGACCTTCATCGACGGCGTTTTCAAGGTCCTGATGGGAGGCAAATATCATTCGGCAGTTGACTGTCTGTGGATGGCAGGCGCCTATCCGCATAATTTGTTTGTCATCGAGAAAGTGCAACAGATTCACCTGGAGATCCAGCGGCAGATCGGCGATTTCATCCAGAAACAGGGTGCCACCATCAGCTTGTTCCAAATGTCCTATATAGCGCTTGTCTGCCCCGGTAAAGGCGCCTTTTTCATGGCCAAACAGCGTTGATTGGATCAGACTTGCGGGCAGGGCGCCGCAGTTGAGGGTAACGAAAGGGCCTTGACGGCGATGGGACAGAAAATGCAACCATTTGGCACAAAGGCCTTTTCCTGAGCCGGTTTCACCGCTGAGAAGTACCGTATCGTCAGATTGTCCCAGTTTTTCCAGATCCCGCCGCAAGGTTTGGATCAGTGGGTGCTTGCCTTCAATCGCGGTCAGCGGGGCGCCATCAATGGCGACGGTGGGATTGTTCCTCGCCAGTTGTGACATACCCCAGGCATGCCCCAGAGAGTCATTGAAGCGGCACCAGCTCAAAGGTTTGTGGTAGTAATCGATAAAGTTTGCCGACAATAGCCAGCTACAACTTGTGTCCAATATGCCATCTGTCACCGCCAACCATTGCAATTTGGGGTGTTTTCTTTGGATCTCGGCTATTTCTCTGGCCTGGCATTTGTGACTACTGGTTTCAATGACGGCAACAATTACCCTGATGTCGTATTGACCCAGTAGGGTCAATGCATCATGGGCTCGCTGTGCTTTGAAGCAATGCCAGCCAAAGGGTGCCAACTCGGCGGCAATATCAGGCAAGCCATCGACAGGATCCAGGACCAATATGTTACGCCGACTGATTCTGGACCCTTTAGAATCGCTTGGAACTTCTTGGTTCATGAGCGTTCAGATCCCTGGGCGTATCAGACTTTAAGTCTAGTCAGCTCAGGGAAGAGCCTCAAGTTACCTGGCAGGGTTTCGGTCGTCTGAAACCCCTGAATATAAGGTCTTGACCCAGCGCTCCTTGGGGATGAATTGCCAGCCCCATTCCCGCCATGCTTGGGGCAGTTCCTTGGCCTGCATCTGCTCGAGAGTCATGCCGCGCTGCTTGCCCTCTTTCATCCAATTGATGCAGTCATCCAGCATATGTTTGAACCTCAGGAGATCGGCCTTATTAGCCAGTTCCCCATGACCTGGAATAACCAAGGTATCCTGATCTATGAGTTCAAGCACGGCCGCGACATTGTCTCTGTAGCCGATGACCGAGCCGCCGTGGTCGAGATCGATAAAAGGAAACCTGTCTTTAAAGAAGAGATCGCCCATATGCACCAGTTTGCGATCCTGCCACAGCACCAGGGTGTCACCATCCGTATGCCCTGGGCCCAGATGAATAAGTTCCAACACCTGGTTGTTGAAGTGAATTTTCAGTCCCTTGTCATAGGTGATAACAGGTAGCGCCTTCTTTTGGGTTGCTTTCTCATTCAAGCGCTTGAGCACATTCTCGTGGGCAAGAATGTTGGCGTTTTGGCCAAAGTACAGATTGCCCCCGGTATGATCGCCATGAAAATGGGTATTGATGACGAAAGCCGGATGGCCTGGCTTGAGGCCCTGTAATGCCGCAGAAATCTTCTCTGCCAGCGGCGCAAACTGGTCATCTATAATAAGCAGTCCATCCTCCCCGGCGCTGACACCTATGTTGCCGCCGGCGCCGGTCAACATATAGCGACCCGGCAGCAATTCATGAGTGGTTATCTTGACCTCGGCATAGGGATTCTTGGCATAGGAATTGTTTTCCGCCGCGGCAGCCAAGCTGACAAGTGTAAACAGCACGAGTGATGTAAAGCGTTTAAGCAAACCTGGCATGGGAACTCCAACAAATAGTTGAGTGTTGGGATAAAGCTAGTTTGCTATTGATGTCCGGGCAATAAAAAAGCTGCAATGCAGCTTTTTTATCTGTTCAGCAGCGCTTTTCGGCTCAGGTCCAGGGCAGCAGGCGCTGACTGAGTTTGAGCGATTGCCCGAGCCTGATGGCCGCATTATGACGCAGGCGGAAGAAGGCCTGGTAACACAGGGGCACCAAATAGAGACTGGTCAGGGTGGAGAAACTCAAGCCACCTATGATGGCAATCGCCATAGGTGAGTATGGCGGGCCACCGCCGCCTATCTGAGTGTCTCCCAGCGCCAGCGGAAGCAGGCCCAGCACTGTGGTTCCCACTGTCATCAATACCGGCCGCAAACGGGTGACACAGACAGAGGCGATGACCTCAGACAACTGCTCCAGTGGCGGCGTCATCTGATTGATTTGATCCACCAGCACTATGCCGTTGTTGACCACTATCCCCATCAGGATCAGTATGCCTATCATGGCCATCACGGACATAGGCGTGCCGCTCAGCCACAGGGCCCAGAATACCCCTGTGATGGAGAAGAGTATGCTGGTAATGATGGCGCTCGGCAGCAGCAGCGACTCAAACAAAGCCGCCATCACTATATAGATCATGGCAATCGCCAACACCATGTTGATCAGCATGACAGACTCTTCCTCGTCCTGACGTTGAAAGCCGCCTCTGAGTGAGTAGTCATAACCATGGGGGAAGTTGACATGCTTGAGCGCCGCCATGATCTGTTTCTGCGCCTCTTCCATGCTGAGATCTTCAAGGTTAGCGCCTATGGAAAGTGCCGTCTGGCGATCATAGTGACGAATGACATCGAATCTGGGGACAATTTCCACCTTGGCCAGACTCTCCAGCGAATAGACCTTGTTGTCCTGTCGCACTATGGGCAATTGTTTTAGCCGCTCCAGCGACTGACGCCAGTCGCGTTCAAAGGCCAGTTCGATTCTGAGCTCACCACTGGGATCGTGGCGAAATGAACGCAGTGCTGCGCCCCGCAGTGCCAGGGAGATACTGCCGGCAATATCCTTGATGCTCAGCCCCAGGCGGGCGGCCAGCTCTCTGTCTATCTGTACTATCACCTCCTGCTGGGCACCGTTGAGCTCAGAGCGCACATCATGCAGGCCCTCTATGTTGGAGAGCAAAGGGATCACCTGTTCACTGAGGCGAATAAGCTCTGAGGTGGAGCGCCCGGTCAGTGTGACTCTGACGCCGGACTCATCGCTGCCCCAGCCAAACTGAGGCTTGGCAATGGAGAACTTGGGAAATCCTTCGCGGATCCGCTTTTTCAGCTCGGCGACATCTTCCTCCAGATCCGGCTTCAGCAGTATGGTGGAAGAGGCATCCTCGGGAGAGTAATAGCTGTAGACGGCATCTATGTGGAACTCATCCTTATGGGCATAGAGGTAGTCTTCCATCTGGCTGACCATGGCCTCGGTGACCGCCAGGCTGTGACGTCCTTCCAACTGGTAGTTGATGTAGAAGCGCTCCTTGCTTTGGCTGTCCTGACTATCCTGTTTCACCAACGACAGCGGCAGGGCGGTTGACAGCAACATCAGCAGTGCCAGGCAAGTAGCGGTTTTCGGGTGCTGCAATATCCAGTTGAGACTGGTGTGGTAAGACTTCTGCAGCCGCGATTCTTTCTCGACTCGCTCAAACCTGAGTTGCAGTTTTGACAGCATCAAGGGGATCAGTGTCTTGGCCACCAACAGCGAGGCTGCCAGCGAAATGCAGATGGCGATGGCAACATGTTCGAGGAAGATAGTCAGCTCCACTTTGACCCCGAAAATATTCGGCAAGAACACTATCGCCGTGGTCAGGGTGCCGGCCAGCACCGCCAGCGCCACCTTGTCGACCCCGTTGAGGATGGCCCGATCGCCGGTGTTGTTGGGGTTGTCATCTGTATTGTGACCGGCAGCGCCATGTTGCTGCTCCTGCAACACACTCTCTGTGACCACCACGGCATTATCAATCAGCATACCTATCGCCAGCAGCAGCCCCATCATAGAGAGAATATTGAGGCTGTAGCCGAGAAAGTACATGCCGGCCAATGTCATGCAGATGGAGATGGGCACGGAGGAAACCACCACCAGGGTCATGCGCAGGTTGCGCAGGAACAGGTACAGCACGGCAAAGGAGAGCAGGGCGCCCAGCAGGCCGGACATCAACAAGTCCTTGAGCGACGATTTCACTCCATGGGCTTGATCTTCCATGATAAACAGCTTGATCCCCTGAAATTGCTTGTCCTCTCTGGCGGCCTCAATCACTTTAAGCACCCTGGTCGAAACTTCCACCAGATTGGCACCGGATTCCTTGAACACATCCAGGCCGACGGCGTATTTCTTATCAAGATGGCGGCCCTCGGTGGCTTCAGGCAGGGCGAAATTGACTTGGCTGATATCGCCCAGGGTCAAACCCGGCAGCAATACCAGCGCCTTGATCTCTTCGAGATTACGGAACTCGCCCTTGGGAGACACCTGATAGACCCGGCCGTTATCCCTCAGGTTGCCGCCGCTTATCACAAAGTTTTCTGCCGCCAGACGCTTGTGAATGGCGGGAACACTCATGCCACTGGCGGCCAGGCGCTGGGCATCGAGACGTATCTCTATCTGTTTTTGCTCCACGCCATAGAGGGTGACCTTGGAAACGCCTTCCACCCGCTCCAGTGGCCGTTTGAGCTGTTTCTCCAGCAGATCGAAGGCGCCGGAGAGTTCCCGCTCACTGGAGATCCTGATATTCAGCATAGGCATGTCGGCAGTGGAGAACTGCATGATAAACACCCGCTCCACATCGGTTGGCAGCAGATGGCGCACCGCATCCACCTTTTCCCGCGCCTCCAAGCTGCGGGCGGCGACGTTTTCACCCCACTTCATTCTCACTTCTATCTCGCTGCCATCCTGGCTGGAACGTGAGCGTAGCTCATCGAGTCCACCCATGGTGGCGAGTGACTCTTCCAGTACATTGGTGATGTCGCGTTCCACTTCCGCAGGAGAGGAGCCTTTGTAAGGCACCTGGATAAAGATCCGCGGGATCTCTATCCCGGGGAACATCTCCAGCGGCAGCAAGCGGCTGGCGGCCAGACCAAAGAGCAGAATGGCCACAAAGAACATGCTGGTGGTCACCGGGCGCTTGAGCGCCAGTTTGGTCAGGTTCATGCGCCTTCTCCCATGGTGGCCGGCTCGGCGTACTGTTTGCGGTCGAACAGGGCATAGAGCACAGGAATAACTACCAGAGTCAGCAGAGTCGACAGGCTGAGGCCGAAAATGACAGTGATCGCCATCGGCGCGCGCACTTCGCTGCCGTCTCCTAAGCCTATTGCCATGGGCAGCAGCCCCAGATTGGTGGTCAGTGTGGTCATCAGTATGGGTCTTAAACGCGATGCTGCCGCTTGCTTGATGGCGTCGAGACGTTGTTTGCCGCTTTGCCTGAGCTGATTGATCCTGTCTACCAGTACTATGGCGTTATTGACCACTATCCCGGCCAGCATGATAAGGCCGATAAAGACGATGACAGACAGCTGGGTGCCGGTTATCGCCAGGCCGTAGATACTGCCGCTCAGTGCCATAGGTACAGCCATCAGGATAAGCAAGGGGTGCAGCAATGACTCAAACTGACTGGCCATCACCAGATAAACCAGGAATACCGCCAAGATCAGCGCTATCTTCAGCGATTGGAAAGAATGCTCCATCTCTTCATTCTGACCGCCGAATCGGCTCTGCACCGAGGCGGGTAGTGTCAGTTGGCTGAGAATGTGCTTGGCACTGGCCACAGCCTGATTGAGATCGCCATAGGCCAGATTGGCCGACACTATGGCTACCCGCTGCTGGCTGATGCGATTGATTGCCGAAGGTCCCAGAGTCAGCGAGACATCGGCCACGGCGCTCAAGGGGATGGGCTGCGGGCTGGATGGGTTGATCAGCATGGCATCGATATCGCTTATCTGATTGCGTTCATCCAACTCGCTGCGCACCAGAATATCTATCTTGCGCTCCCTCAGAGTGTATTTGCTGGCTACGGTACCGCCAACCCGCTGGGCTATGCTGGTGGCCACGGTTGGCGCATCCAAGCCAAGGGCGGCCATTCTGGCGTGATCAAAACGGATACTCAGCTCCGGCTGACCGTCACGCAGGCTGCTGCTGACATCGACAAAGCGGGGATCGCCCTCCAGCGCCTTAACCAGTGAAGCGGCCGAGGTTTTCAACTGTTCCAATTCATAGCCGGACAACTCTATCTCCAGCGGAGTCTTGAAGCTGAACAGCTCGGGATATTGGATCTGCGCTTCCAGCTCGGGAATAGTGCGCAACGTGCTGCGCAGCTTGGCGGCAACTTGGTCAAACGCGCGGTGATCGGCCAGCACCACCTGCAGCCGCCCCCAGTTTTCGCCGCCACGCCGGGTATCCGAAGTCATGAGACCACCGCTGCCGGCCTGGCTGTAGGCGTGTTTCACGTCCTCTCTGTCCTTGATAGCCAGTGCCAGACGCTGCAATACGGCATCGGTTTGGCTCACCTCACTGCCGGGAGGCAGCAGGATTTCCACATAGAATTCGCCTTGATTCATCGGTGGGATCAGCTCCATTCCCAGGCGGCTCATCAAGACGCCAGAGATGGCGGTAACCGCAATGGCCAGCGCCAGAGTGATGCCACGGAACTTGAGTGCCAGGTTCAGCAGCGGCCGATAGCCATCGGCCAGCCAGCCGTAGCAAAGGTTAAACAGTCTGGACAGCGGCTTCATCACCAGGGATACCAGCCACACCAGCAGCCGGGTGACGATTAACACCAGCGTCAGCAGCAATCTTGGCAGATAGCTGAGCAGCAACAGGAAAGGGAAGGTAAACACAGTGGCGCTGTAATGCTTGAGTTTGCCAAGCTTACCCGCCGGAGGCTGCGGTTTGTCACGCTTGACCAGTTCCGGCAACATAGTGAAGCCTTCGCGGGAAGCCAGCATAGGAATCGAGGTGAGGGCAACCAGCAAAGAGGCCAGCAGGGCGAAAGTAACGGTCAGGGCCTGATCGGCAAACAGGGCCCCGGCAATGCCGTCGACAAATACCAAGGGCACAAATACCGCCAGCGTGGTTAGGGTGGAGGCAAAAATCGCTCCGGCCACCTCTTTGGTTCCTGTGATGGCGGCCTGACGGCGATCCATCCCCTGAGCCTTGCACCTGTCGATGTTTTCCAGCACCACGATGGCGTTATCCACCAACAGCCCCACCGCCAGCGCGATACCGCCGAGCGACATGATGTTAAGACTGATATCGGCAAAATACATCATGTTAAAGGTGGCTATCACAGAGAAGGGGATAGAGATGGAGATGATCAGGGTAGGGATGATGTCTCGAAGGAACAGGTAGATCACCAGCATCGCGAGCAAACTGCCGATAAGGGCTGATGAGGTCACTTCGCTGACGGCGCTTTCGATAAACTCCGACTGATCGTAAATTATCTCGGGCACTGGCGTGGCGCTGTCTTTGGCCTCAGAGCGCATCTGTTGCAACTGGCCCTTAAGCTTATTGGCTACGGCTACCGTATTGGCATCGCCCTCCTTATAGATGGCGAGCTCAATGGACTCCTTGCCGCCGATGCGGGTAATATCGCTGCGCTCTTTAAAGGCATCCTTCACCTCTGCTATTTCGCCAAGACGTACCAGGGTATTGCCCTTTTGGTAGACAATCACATTGGCCAGCTCATCGAGGGAGTGGAACTGGTTAACGGTGCGCACCAGGTATTCGCGGTCGCCCTGGATCACCTTACCGGCAGAAAGGTTGACGTTTTCTTCGCTGATACGGTTGCGAATGGCTTCACTGCTGAGATCCAGCTGCGCCAGTTTCTGTTGATTGAGCAGAATATGCACTTCCTGCTCCAGCCCGCCGGAAAGGCGCACGGCAGCGACTCCGGAAAGTGACTCGAGATCCCGCTTAAGCTCCTCTTCGGCATAAGTCCGCAGGCGCTTGAGCTCGGCTTCTGTGGCCTTGGGGGCCGGCAGTGCCAGGCGCATGATGGGATCGAGATTGGGATTAAAGCGCAGCAACAAAGGCTTTTTCACATCCAGCGGCAATTCTATGGTATCGAGTTTTTCCCGCACATCGAGACTGGCCATATCCATCTCTGTGCCCCATTCAAATTCGAGCACCACATCGGACATACCGGAACGGGAAATCGAACTTATCTGTCTCAGCCCTTTAACAATACCGACCGCTTCCTCGATAGGTTTGGAGATAAGCTGCTCCACCTCCACGGGTGCCGCGCCCTCGTAGAGGGTACGTATGGTGAGTGTGGGGTAGCTCAAGTCAGGCAACAGCTTTACCGCCAGACGGGAGAAACCCACCATGCCGAACAGGATAACGGCCAGCATAAACATCCAGACGGTCACCGGACGCTTGACCGAAGTGGTAATAATAGACATAAGAGGTGGTCCTTGTGACAGTTAGTTGGCCTTGGCCAGATCCAGCGGAGCTATCACTTCCACCAATGATTGATCCTTGAGATTGTGTTGACCGCGAACCACCACCTGTTCACCCGGACTTATGCCCTCGGTGATTTCCACTTTATCGTCCTGGCGGTAACCCAGTTTGACCTCGCGGCGCTGCGCCTTGCCCTCTTCGATAACATAGAGCGCCTTGCGATCATCCTGATTGATGACGGCGTTATAGGGCACCACTATCACATTATCGTGGGTGTCGTATCTGAGTTCGACCCGGGTAAACATCCCGGCCTTGAGACTGGCATCCTGATTGGGGATCGAAAGGGTTACCTTGAAAGTGCCGCTGGTGGCTTCCACCACAGGGCTTATTCTGAGTACCTTGGCCGCCACTTGCTGCTGGCGGGAACTGATGACTTCGGCTTCCTGACCTATGCGCAAACTGCTCAGTTGCTGCTCCGGCAGATTGACTATGCCGTAGAGCTCATCCTGATTGACCAGATAGAACAGCTCTTCAAACTCCTTGGCCATATTGCCCTGTTTGACAAAACGTTTGGCGACCACGCCATCTATGGGAGAGCGGATTTGGCTTTCTTCCACCTGCAGTTTGGCCAAGTCCCGACGCGCCTTGGCCGCTTGCAGGTTGAATTCCAGTTTGGCCATGGCATCGGCACTGACAAACTCTCGGTTATTCATTTTCTTCAGCCGGTTGAGCTCCTGCTCGATGATTTGCACCTCGGCTTCGGCCTTATCCAGCTCATAGCGTTGGCGACGGGAGTCTATCACCGCCAGCAACTGCCCCTTGTTGACTCTGTCACCTTCCTCGACTTGCAGAGTTTCTATCAGCCCGGCAATACGGCTGACCACATGGGCTTCTTGTGGCGCTTCCAGTGTGGCTGTGGTGGCGTAGAAGGAGGAAACCTGGCCTTGAGTGACTATGCTGGTCTCGACCGGAATGGCAAAGGCTTGTTGTTGTTCTTCCTGCTGCTGTTCGCTGCAGCCGCTGGCCAGAGACCCAAGCAGCAAAACGGTGCTCAGGGTGTAGGTGAGGTTACGCTTCATGTGAAAGTCCTTATCTTGATCTTTGTTGCGATAAAGCAAAACCGGTGCCAATTTTTAATTTCCTTTTAAAACAAGGGTTAATGATGTTTCAGTGTCTGCTGCATTGAGGTGTTTGATGCCAATGTAGCGAAAAAGTTTATTTTGTGATGTTTTTTGCCAGTGGTGTTCATTATAGCGTTTGGCTTTATGGCCAAGGAGTGAAGATGGGTCAGACTGAAGCCTTCATACAGGCTCATTATGTGGCTTGGACAAGTTAAGAAAGGCGATGGATTAAGATTCAAGCCGGTAAAAGGCCGTCACTCAGATGCAAGGCACAGCTGGATAGGGAATTGCTGGAAGCATGAGAAAATCCGATGACTCAAAGGCCATCGGATTGGGGTTTTTTCTGCAGGCGTCGAACGATTTTGCCAAAAAACTATATGACATTGATCGTATGGCATTGACCATTGGGTTGGCCCAATGCAGTTTAGAAGCGGTAGCTGACGCTCAACTTGGCGTTGCGTTCGGCCCCCGGCATACCGCCAAGGAACATCGCCTTGTCATAGTAGCGGGTGTTGAACAGGTTATTGAGGTTCAGCTGCACACTCCAGTCATCAGCCTTGTAGGCAATGGCAGAGTCCCAAACTGTATAGGCGGGCACTTTGCCATCCGGGATCCCGAAGGAAGCCGAGTTGGTGCTGCGCTCGTCGACATAACGAACCCCAAAGCTGACAGACAAGGGATTTGGCAGCGCCTGCCACTGATGACTGTATGTAACCCAGGCACTGGCACTGACCTGGGGAACCCCTTTCTGGCGACTGTTGTAACTGCTGGAGTTAGGGTCATTTTTGTTGCGTGCATCCTGGTACAGACCGTTGAGGTTTATCAGCCATTCTTCGTTGAGGTGGGCGTTGAGATCCAGCTCGGCACCTGTGGTCTTATCCATGCCGTCGTAGAAGAACTCGGGTACTGAGATGTTGTAGTCAGGCGCGCCTTGTTTGTCATTGTATTCCGGGTTGCTGTAACGCAAATTGGTACGTTCACTCTGGAATAGAACCAAGGAGCCGAGCAGCTGATCATCAAAGCCCTTGAAGCGCATACCGAGATCATAGCTCAGGGACTCTGAATCCTTTCTATCTGCTGCGCGGCCACTCTGTGCGCCCGTTACGGCACCCAGCACGCTGTAAGCCGTGCGTCCCTTGGCATGGTTGATGAAAAATGACAGGTTATCGGTCGGCATATAGGTCAGACCCAGGTTGTAGGTCATGCCGTGATCTTTGCTGTCCTGCTCCGGAGTCGGGTCTTTCTTTGGCGTGCCCAGATGACTGTACTTCTGTTCAATCTCATTGAACGCCACACCCACCCTGGCAGTAAAGGTTTCACTCAGGTAACCCACATACTGCATGCCCAGGCCCCAGGCGCGGACTTGTTTGTTGTAGTTGTCCTTGAGATCAGGGTTGTAGTCCTCAAAGGCCTTGTCGCTCCAGTTGGGATTACGGATATCCAGAATATAAGGCAGTTCACCGCCGCCATCTTTGTCGTACAGTGCCCAGCTCTTATAAGCGATATCTCTGTCTTCCAGGTTGGCATTCAGCAACAGCTCACTGTCTATGCCTGCCAGGCTGAAGTTGTAGCGCATATCGGCAAAGTATTGCCAGGATTTCTCGTGGGCATCTACCTTGCGGTATTCCTGTCTTCTGGCGGCATAAGGGTATAAGACATCATCAATAACCAATGGAGCACGGGGATCGGCGTTGATCACGTCCACGGATTTGACCTTACGTTTCCAGTACACATAGTTATAGGCGCCAGTCTGGCGAATGAACCCGGACTGATAGTCTCGATACTGTAACTGCTGATTAAGTTGCAGATTGTCACTGAGGGTGATGTTGTGGTTTAACTTGAAGCGCCACTCTTCGCCTTCATTGGGCCTGCTGATGGGAGAGGCCAGGCTGGTATCGCCTATATCGAAGGGTTCGAGACCGTCGCTCGCCACCAGGGAATCAGCCAGTTGTTGCCGCTGCGCCTGGGTCAGTTGAATGCCGGCACCATTAGGGTCGTTAATCAAATCTTGCCAGCTGACTTGTGCGCCGCTCAGGCCACCGGTAGAGGCGGCGTTGTAGATACGTATCGGGTGGCCTACAGAGTCTACCTGCACAGAGTCTTTAATCCAGGCGGCCGACAGCACCAGATCTTGAGCGTTTGAAGGCAGAATTTTCAACGAGGCATAGACTTCATCTCTGTCGCTGCCGATATCACGATAGCCATCGCTACGGGCATGTTTGGCCACCAGACGATAGGCCAGGGTGTCGCTCAAGCCTCCGGTAGAGTCGAGCCCCAGGCTGTAACTGTTCCAGGAGCCCAGTTCGGCGCTGACTTCTGTGCTGTCCTGAAATTGAGGTTTCTTTTCAATAAGGTTGATGATCCCGCCGGCGCTGCCCATACCATAAAGCCCGGTCGCCGGGCCTTTGAGCACCTCAACCGCTTCCACATTGGTCATGGAGCGGGTGGGATTAAAACTGTTGCCGAGTCCCGCGCCGCCGTACATACCGTCATAAGTGTAGTTGGCGTCCAGGCCACGGATCACCAGGTTATCACCTATGCCGTAGTTGTTGCCGGCTTGGGTAACACCACTGATGTTACGCACCAGATCCTGCAGCGAGTCGGCTCCCTGGGCGGCAAACAGCTCTTTATCTATCACCACCAAGGCAGCCGGGGTTTCCATCAGCGACATGTCTGATTTGGTCGCCAGTCCTGAATTCATTACCACTTTGTTCTGTTTACCATAAACGGTAATACGTTCTACATCCTGTGAAACCTGTGGTGGTTGAGTTGTTTCGTTTGCCTGTGTGGCCTGTGCCATGGTCAGTGACAGACAAGCCGTCACCGCCAGAGATATTGCGGATTGCTGCATTTGAGATCATCCCCTCGAAAGTAGGGTGCGAATGATAATGGTTTTTATTTGTGTTGCAACAAAAGTTTCAAACTGTATCGGTTGACTGGGTGTTTTTTGACTAGGCCACATGGATCCGCTTTCGAGAGCCTAAAGAGGCAAGTTTTTGAAAAAAATTTAAAAAAAATCGTTTTTTTATTGAGACTGACCAAAGTACCTGCCTGTGTTGATCACTATACGCAAGTCGTGAAAAAAGGATCTTGATCACATTTAATTTTAACCTTTACGTAAAGGTAAGATTAAAACGATCGTTTGATTTTGGTTGTGGTTGCGTTTTTGTTAGCTATTTGTTTTTGTTGGTTATTTAAAGTTGACCCTGACGAGAGTTCGAAACGGATATTAACGGATTAGACCTAAGTTTTAATGAAATTTTGTGGAAACTATAAATTTCATTTGGTTATTTAATTACGTAACAAATTACTTTGTTGCCAATGTGGTAAAGTTGTCTGACATTTTTCTGTAATCTGCAGGTTAAGTCTTTTTGTTGTTTTAATTTTTTCTTGTAAAACAGTATCTTGGTGTTAAGTTTTTTGCTTGGTCATACCAATTTTGAGTCAAGTTAAAGCTTAGTTTCTGACGGTTTTTTCGACATTTTGACTGTTGCAAATACAAATGTTTATCGATAGGTTTTAGTACGAAACGAACATTTGCAGGGTTTGGCAGGCTTTATTCTGCCTCCCAGGGAGACAGCAAGATGATAGCAGAGACAGTCGCACAGCAAGGGCTCAGTATTAAGGGGGCCGAAATACCGCAGCAGCAGAGCCTTTTTACTGAAGGTGCGCTCAACTTCCTCGAGGCTCTGTGTCGGGAGTTTGCTCCGGAAGTGGCCAGCTTGCTGGAAAAGCGTGAGCAACGTCAGCAGCGGATAGACGGCGGCGAGTTGCCGGACTTTTTACCGCAAACCCGAGCCATTCGAGATGGTGAT
Organism: Shewanella sp. ECSMB14102; assembly: GCF_000813075.1. NCBI lineage: Bacteria > Pseudomonadati > Pseudomonadota > Gammaproteobacteria > Alteromonadales > Shewanellaceae > Shewanella > Shewanella sp. ECSMB14102. The sequence goes on along the minus strand of NZ_JWGX01000039.1, from coordinate 34,210 downwards.
TGGCAAATTCGCGGTATACCGGCGGATCTTAAAGATAGACGGGTCGAGATCACCGGGCCTGTGGATCGCAAGATGATCATCAATGCGCTCAACGCCAATGTAAAAGTCTTTATGGCCGACTTCGAAGATTCGCTGGCACCCAGCTGGCAGAAAGTGGTCGAGGGCCAAATCAACCTGCGTGACGCCGTCCGCGGTGAAATTGATTTTACCGCGCCGGAAACCGGCAAACATTATCAATTGCAGGCCAACCCTGCGGTATTGATTGCCCGGGTGCGGGGGCTGCACCTGCCGGAAGCGCATGTCGAATTCAACGGTAAGTCCATTCCCGGCTGCTTATTCGATTTTGCTTTGTACTTCTACCATAACTATCGCCAACTGCTAGCCAAGGGCAGTGGACCTTACTTCTATATTCCCAAGCTGGAAAGCCATCTTGAGGCACGCTGGTGGGCCAAGGTGTTTGCCTTCGCCGAAGAGCGTTTCTGCCTGCAGAGTGGCACCATCAAGTGCACCTGCCTGATTGAAACCCTGCCGGCCGTGTTCGAGATGGAGGAGATCCTCTATGAACTGCGCTCCAACATAGTGGCGCTCAACTGTGGCCGGTGGGATTACATTTTCAGCTATATCAAAACCTTGAAGAAGCATCCGGATCGTATTTTGCCGGACCGCCAGCAAGTGACCATGGATAAACCGTTCCTCAGCGCTTATTCACGTCTGCTGATCAAGACCTGTCACAAGCGTGGCGCGCTGGCGATGGGCGGCATGGCGGCCTTTATTCCCGCCAAGGATCCGCAAACCAATGCCCAGGTACTGGAGCGGGTTCGCAAGGACAAAGAGCTTGAGGCCCGAAACGGCCATGACGGCACCTGGGTGGCGCACCCTGGCCTGGCTGATACGGCCATGGGAATTTTCAACGAATATATAGGTGAAGAGCACGCCAACCAGCTGCATATCACCCGCGACGTGGATGCACCCATCCTGGCGGCCGAGCTGCTCAAACCCTGTGATGGTGAGCGCACCGAAGAGGGGATGCGACTCAATATCCGTATTGCATTGCAGTACATAGAAGCCTGGATTGGCGGTAATGGTTGTGTGCCCATCTATGGCTTGATGGAAGATGCAGCCACAGCAGAAATCAGCCGCGCCTCTATCTGGCAATGGATCCAGCACGGACAAAAGCTTTCCAACGGCAAGCCGGTGACCAAGGCACTGTTCAGCGCCATGTTGAAAGAAGAGTTGGCCAATGTGCGTGAAGAGCTCGGCAGCGAGCGTTTTGATAACGGTCAATTCAAGCGGGCGGCAAGTTTATTGGAAGAGATCACCACCGCCGATGAGCTGGTGACCTTCCTGACCTTGCCGGGCTACGAGCTGCTTACCCAGTAACCCAATAACCATTTACGGCAGTTGCCCGCGGGGGCTGGGGGCTGCCAAATTACCCTACGAAGGAGAGTTAAAATGACCAAGGCAACACAGAATTCACGTCAGGCGCAGATAGAAGCTTTGAAAAAGGATTGGGCTGAAAATCCACGTTGGCAGGGCGTTCGCCGTCCATTTACCGCCGAAGAGGTTGTGGCATTGCGCGGTTCAGTGGTTCCTGAAAACACCATCGCCAAGCGCGGCGCAGCCAAGTTGTGGGAGCTGGTTAACGGTGGCGCCAAGAAGGGCTATGTCAACTCTCTCGGCGCTTTGACCGGCGGTCAGGCGGTGCAGCAGGCCAAGGCCGGTATCGAGGCCATCTACCTTTCAGGCTGGCAGGTGGCGGCCGATGCCAACCTGGCGGGCACCATGTATCCGGATCAGTCACTCTATCCGGCCAACTCCGTGCCTGCCGTAGTGGGGCGAATAAATAACTCCTTCCGCCGCGCCGATCAGATTCAGTGGAGCCAAGGCAAAAACCCGGAAGATGAGGGTTATGTCGATTACTTCCTGCCGATTGTGGCCGATGCGGAAGCCGGATTCGGTGGCGTGCTGAACGCCTATGAGTTGATGAAGTCCATGATAGACGCCGGCGCTGCCGGGGTGCACTTCGAAGATCAGCTGGCCTCAGTGAAAAAATGTGGTCACATGGGCGGCAAGGTTTTGGTGCCGACTCAGGAAGCGGTACAGAAGCTGGTGGCGGCCCGTCTGGCAGCCGATGTATCCGGAGTGGATACTCTGGTGATTGCCCGTACCGATGCCAACGCTGCTGATTTGCTGACCTCAGATTGCGACCCCTATGATCGCGACTTCATCACCGGAGAGCGTACCCAGGAAGGTTTCTACCGGGTGAAGGCAGGTTTGGATCAGGCCATTTCCCGTGGGCTTGCCTATGCACCTTATGCCGACCTTATCTGGTGTGAAACCGCTAAGCCGGATCTGGAAGAGGCGCGCCGCTTTGCCGAAGCCATTCATGCCCAGTATCCGGATCAACTGTTGGCCTATAACTGTTCACCTTCGTTCAACTGGAAGAAGAACCTGGATGACGCCACCATTGCCAAGTTCCAGCAGGAGCTTGCCAACATGGGCTACAAGTACCAGTTCATCACTTTGGCCGGTATTCACAACATGTGGTACAACATGTTCGATCTCGCCTACGACTATGCCCGTGGCGAAGGCATGAAGCACTATGTTGAGAAGGTTCAGGAAGCCGAATTCGCTGCCGCGCAGAAGGGATACACCTTTGTGGCGCACCAGCAGGAAGTGGGTACAGGTTACTTTGATCAGGTGACCAATGTTATCCAGGGCGGCCAGTCCTCTGTCACGGCTCTGAGCGGTTCGACCGAAGAAGAGCAGTTTTAATCCCCTGTGTTGGCGTCCTCGGGCGCCACTTCCCCGGAAATGAACCTACGCCATTTTCGGGGGTAATTTGTGACTTCCCAGTCATTTGAGCCTTGTTGCTTGTGTTTTGGCGACTCATTGAGTCGCCTTTTTTTGTTGTAATTGTGTTATTTCTTTGAAGTTTGTGCTTTATTCATAACAAGAGTTCCATTCTCAAGCCCACCACTGGGCCAATACCTGAAAGAGTTGAGTCGTATTTGAAATCAGCCAACAAGGGGGTGGATTACTGGACCCGCAGGATCAGTGATCAGGAAATGCCCGCACTTTGCTCAACAATAAGGACATTGGAAAAACTCGCCAAGGACGATGTGTCCTCCATGGCGATTCTGGGGCGCAGCATAATGCACGACAATGCGCTCACTTCCCGTATTTTGCGGGTGGCCAACAGCGCCATCTATAACAAGGGGATAAGCCCTGTTACTACGGTCAGCCGCGCTGCTGTGGTGCTGGGGTTCGACACCATCCGCAATATCTGCATTACCGCCAAACTCCTCTCCAGTTTGCTGGAAAGCAAAAATCTGACACCCTCGGTTTACCAAAGGTTGCTTAAGCTGATGGCTCAGGCGTTTCAGGCCGCCATGTTGGCCAAGATGATGCTTGACGGCTACGATGAGGAGTTGCAGGAAGAGGTGTTTATCGCCGCGCTGCTCTATCACCTGGGTGAGAGTGCCTTTTGGAGCACGGGAGCCGAACTGGCCGAGGAACTGGATTCAGCCCTCAGCGCCGAAAGTGATGCCGTAAGTAGGCTCAATCTGGTGCGCGAAGCGCTCGGGACTTCATTCAATCAGCTCAGCCAGGGGTTGGCCCGCAGTTGGGGCCTGGGTGAACTCTTGTGCAAGTCGCTCAGTAATCCCGATGAACGCACGCCGGAAATTCGCAGTATTTTTCTGGCCAATAAACTCAGCGAAGCGCTGGCCGGCGCCGCACTCAAACCCGAGGAGCTGGAGCGGCGCCTTAAACAAGCCGCCGATATGCTCAAGCTGGATACAGATGAGTTTCGGGGTCGGGTCCTTCGCTGTTCCAACGCTACCGCCAAGTTAGCCGAAGCCTATGGTGCCAAAGTACTTATCGAGTATCTGCCGGACACAGATCTGCTGCTGCCTCCGGAGAGGTTGGCTGAGGTTGTGGTGCGCGAGGAAAATCTTGCGTTTCAGCTGAAAAAACTTAGAGAGCTGACCGGCTTTGCTGTTGAGAAGACTGATTTCAATAAGGTAGTGACCACGGCATTGGAGGGAATACTCGAGGGTATTGGTCTTGACCGCTGCGCCGTGCTCTTGCTGTCACCGAGCAGGCGCATGTTGCAACCGAGAATCGCGCTTGGGGACGGCGCCGAGGAGATGAAAAACGACTTTATTCTCGAGCTGGAAGGTCGCGGTACCTTGCTGAAGGATTGCATCGAAAATCAGCGTCTGATCTGGCAGGGCGAGGGAGCCGGTAAAGCTGTACTGGGTGAACAGCTGGCGAGAAAAGTCCCCGCCAGTGGTTTTTTGCTGGCACCATTACAGGTGGATAATAAGGTGATAGGCGTCTATTACGCTGACAGAGCCAGTTCAGGCCGGGATATTCATCCTGAAGATTTTGACAGCTTTAGTCACTTCGTGCAGCTGGCCAATATCTGTTTTTCAGTTGCCTTCAGGCACTGATTTCTGCTTTTTTCGATACAGCTTTATCTGATCGGTAATTCTGGGCGCCAGGGCGTTGGGAATGGGAAAACTCAGGCTGTACTGCAGTATTTGCCAGCCTTGTTCGGTTTTAACAAGCGTGCCTGTGCCCCGTCCAAGTCCATAGGACTGGCTGTCCAGCAGTTCATCGAACACTATCACCTCGCCGTGCTGCACCAGGCGGCGTGAGGAGCTTTGGTAAGTCCAGCCCTGGGTGGCACGGGCATACTGCTCAAATTCAACCATATTCCAGTATTCACTGGCATCTGTGCCGATAAATCCCGCGTCCGGGCTGAAAAGGCTAAAGTAACTGTCCCAGTCAGCATTGGCAGCACTTTGGTGCAGTTTATCCAATACCAAAGCGGCCTGAGTTTGGCTGTCATCGAGCTGGCCGCTTTGCTCTTGGCCGGTTTGATTGCCGGCTTGTGGGTTATTTGCCAAGGCTGAATGGCCGTAAATCGCTAGCAGCGCTGTGGTCAGCAACAAAGGTTTAAGGTGCAACATAATGTTCCCTATTATAATTTTTTATTATCGAACCCAGCTTAACCCAATTGGGCACAAGATGTGAGCCAAAGGAGGGGGGAAGTGTGCAATTGTACTGTTGCAAGGATGACCTAGTGCCAATTCAAGGGATCGAGACGATAGAAGCGGCTCAGTTCCTGGTAGAGTTGCGGATAATCGGCTTTCATCTGCTGCGGTTGCTCGAAGAATACCTCGCTTATGACAGCAAAGAACTCGGCCGGATTGGTGGCGCCGTAGTAACTGAATAGGCTGGGCTCACCACGGGCGGCCTGAGCCTGCAGTTTGGCAAACTCCTGCCCCAAAACCTGCGACCACACAGGGTAGGCGTTGAACTCACCGAGTCTGGGAGCGCCATTGGCATCGCCTGCTTCCTGATCCAGTTGATGGGCAAACTCATGGATCACGACATTCCTGCCGTCTGCCGGATCGGCAGCGTCATCCAGGGTATTTTGCCAGGAAAGGACGACTTTCCCCTGACCCCAGGATTCTCCCGCCAATAACCTTTGACTGTGCCATTCCAAGCCATTGGCATCCCGCTGCTGCTGGCGAACAATAAAGGCCGATGGGTACACCAGAATTTGTCTCAGGTTAGGGTAATAGTCGGTTTGACGATTGAGCAACAAGAGACAGGCCTGCGCGGCTATGGTTACGCGGATTTCATCATCTATCTCCAACCCGTCGCAACCGACAAACTGCTTTTCCGCCAGAAATACCTGAATGTGTTTCTTGAGCTGCAGTTGCAAGTCACTGGGCAGGGAACGGAAATAGGGCATACGTTTTTTCAGGATAGTGCGCCATTCCTTGGGGAAAGGCTTGGCGCGTATCTTGTCTCTGCGTCTGCGATCCCGCCAGGATTGGCTGAGGATCCAACCTATGGCGCTGGCGCCGGCGGCGAGGGTTATCAGAATGGCCAGCATGATCCGGCTCCATGGCTAAAGCGTCTAATCAGATCTGTGGGGGCTCAGTGGGAATAACTCAAGCTCGGCGCATGAAAAATAAGCAAAAAAAAGCTGACAGCAAAGAGGTTGAAACCTGTTATCGGCTGTCAGCAAAGGGTGGGAGTGTCAAACAGTCCACGCAGTTCAAGGGAAAGAGTTAGTCCGGCATAAACTTCTGTTCCAGCTCGCGGCGCTCTTGTGGCGCCAGGCTGTGATGATGCTTGATAAGCAAACGTATCAGGCGTGACTTGGCAATATCACAGTCGCTGGCCATTTCGGCCAGGTGGCTGATGGCCGCTTCACTCAGGGTAAAAGTCGCCTTGCGAAAAGGTTCGTGGCGACGTTTGGGTATCAGCTTTTGCTGGGTGGCTTCCTGATTGGTGGAAGCTGTATTGGAACACAGTTGCTCAACCGGCATAGTTACCGCCGCTTGTTGTGTTTGTCCCATGGCGTAATAGATGGCGCCGTCGATAAACTCATCCAGGGATTGCATGGCCATCATATGTCTGCGGGCATCAACCTCAGATGGCGTAACGTTTTTCTTCAGATCGGCCAGTCCCATACTGAGTCCTCATGCTGTTGAGTTGGTTGGTCATCAGGCGGCTGCGGATCTCAGTGGCATTCTGTGCCTGCAGCATTTCGCAGGCGATGGCACGGATCTCGGTGGCGGCCTTGCCCTTGGGCTCGAATTCAATTACCGAGCGGCCGGACTCTTCGCTGTCATCATAGATGTTGCGGCTGTAGGTAATGGCGTCCAGCACATTGATATCGTAGGTTTTACAGACTTCCTTGGCCTCGAGAATACGGCTGGCCTGGTTGGGCAGGTTAGGGCACTGGGTGATAACAAAAGAGGCGCGCATCTTGGGGTTTATCATCATGCAGGTGGCGACTATATCATCCATATGGCTGACGGTTTTAAGATCGCGGCGCTTGGGTCTAAGGGGCATAAGTACATGGGAGGCTACTGACATGGTGGCACGTAGCGCCAAGTTGTCCTGGCCGCCGCAATCGACTATCACGTAGTCGTAGTGTTGCTCCAGGCTCAGTAGATCGTTGCGGATTTTGCCATAGAGTTGCACACAGTTAATCCCGGCGAGTTTGCTGTCGTTGTTGCGGGCCTGGATCCAATCAGAGGTGGTTCGCTGAGGGTCGCAATCCACCATGATCACCGATGCGCCACACTCTACCGTGAGAAAAACGGCAATGTTTTGTGCCAGGCAGCTTTTGCCGCTGCCCCCCTTTTCACCGCCAACGAGTATGATCATTGTCTTGCCCTCTGAAAGTTTGTTCTTAAGTTATTTGTTCTTTCCCTGATGGCTTACAACTTTCCTTGGTTCGGAAATGTTCCCTACTTAATGTTTACCGTGTCGTTGCTTGTTTGCGCTCCCAAAGGCTTTCGCTGACGGAGATGGACAGTGAACGGTAAAACAAATGTAAAAGTTAAATTGTTTTTGGTCAACTTGATGATTTTTATTGGTTTTTACTGTTTTTTTGGCGTCATGTTTTTGGCGTTACCCTCTTGGGTTGTCGTAATAATGGCGGTGTTATCCATGAGTAAGGTGGCCGGAGAAATTATCAATAAAATTATGTCGTTAAAAAAATGTTGCCGCGTCATTTATTTGTTAAAACTGAACTGTGCCCGGATCCGAACCGCCAGAGTCTCTTTTATGACACCGCCAATACTGTATATAGGAATTAAAAGTATTTTTTTAGATTTAAAAAATATAAATAAATGTGATCTTTGTCGATTGGGCTGTTAATCAAACGCTTGGGTGTCTATGGGCCGAGAAGGGAGTGGTCTTTTATTACTCTATGCCGCTTGGTGAGCGTAGCAACTGTCATTTCCTTGCCACAGAACTCTGCCATGTTGGGATGCTAGCCAGACTTTTCTCTGGACGTTCCGACCATCTGCATTTATGCAAGGAGGCATTTATGGGCCACGTACTTAACCAGACCAGTCGCTTTGAAGTTGAGGAGTGTTGTCTGGCAATCCATGAACTCTTGTTGCTTAGAGATAGGGCTGGACTGCCTGTGCATGGACTGGATGACAGTTATTTGCCTGCCAAACCATTGTTGTCCTTATGTATCAGGGAAAATCAGCAAGGTGGGCAACTGGTGGCGCTGGCTTTGGTGCGAAGCGGCTCTGCAGCTGGATCTTGTCGGGAGCCGGGACACTATCTGCTACAGGATTTTCTGGTGTTGCCCGAATTTCGCCATCTTGGACTCGGCAGCTTTTTGTTGGAGACTGTCATTGAGCGATTATCGCTTCTGGGCTCGCCTAAATGGCAACTGATGCTGGAGGTGCTTCCGGGAGATGAAGTCTTGGCGCAGCGCCTGGGGTTCAAGCCTGGCGGCCATAGTGTGCCGGGAAATCTTTGGCTGAAAAGCGTAGGTTGAATCGAAAGCTTGCCTTTCTTTGTTGAAGGCCAGGCTAACGCTGCGGTTTACCCAGGTAGGCTAGTTGAGTTATCAATTCGACAGTTATTCATGTCGTGGGTCACTTATACGTCGCTGAATTGACCTCAGACAAAAGTTGGCGCTGAGCCGCGCGGCTTGGCAGGCTTTCCACTCAAGTTTACTTTTCCGGAGTATACTGGCAACTTTAGCCTGAAACGGAGAGAAGATGCAGCCGGAACAGCAGTTGTTGGAAGCGATCAATCAGACCATGCCCTTTGGCAAGTACGCCGGACGCAAGTTATTGGAGCTTCCTGAGCCTTATCTGGTGTGGTTTCACTCCAAGGGGTTCCCCGAGGGCAAGCTTGGGCAGCAATTGGCGCTTATCTATGAGGTGAAGCTCAATGGTCTTGAGTCTATGCTGCGGCCCTTGCTACGTCCGTGAAGCTGTCAAAAGTGTGAACCCTATTAGCGATTTATGAAATAACACATGTTTTAATGGCGCAGTATTTCCAACGACAACAGGAAGCAACAGACAATGGCAAAATTGGCAAAGATCTTGGCGACCGCGGCTTTGGCTCTGGGTATATCTTCAGCCTGGGCACAAGGTGCGGTACATGAAGGCACAGTGGTCGACACCATGAATAGTGGCGGTTATACCTATGTGCAGATTAAAGAAGCCGATAAAACCTTTTGGGCGGCTGGTCCTCAGGTAGCTGTGGCCAAGGGTGATAAGGTGCAGGTGACCGAGCAGATGTGGATGAACAACTTCACCAGCAAGACCCTCAACCGTACTTTTGACAAGCTGATGTTTGTTGGTGAAATCGATAAGAAGTGATTTCATCCACTCTCTGTTAAAGTCGCGACTCTGTTCGCGGCTTTTTTTATTTGTGCTTAAGGGCTTTGCCTGAGCACAAATGTCGGGCAAAATGCCTGCAATTCAACTGTGTTGGTACCAATTCTCATGTTGCGGGTAGAGGTTTACTCTCATTCTCGTCACAGGCACTTGGGGGAGCAGATAGCCAATCTGTACCACAGTGCCGTTACTGCCATAGATGATGCCCGCTATAATGCGGCTCAGCGTCTGGCTTGGTCGGCGGCGCCGCGCTCGGGGCGATACTGGCAGCTAAGGCTCAAACGGGCTCAGGCCTGGGTGATGCTCAAGGGCAGTGAGCAAAGTCCTCTATGTGTGGGCTTTGTGTTGCTGGAGACCACCTTCCGTGAGCGAGGTTACATCGCTTGCCTTTATGTGGCGCCCGATAGCCAGCGCCAGGGTGTTGCCTCATCCTTGCTTGAAGCCACCAAGAAGTGGGCACTTACCCAAGGCTATCATCACCTGACAACAGATGCTTCGGCGCTGTCCAAACCTGTGTTTGAGCGTGCAGGGTTTCGTTTGCGTCACAAAAGCTACCAGGAAAAATCCGGCCAAATGTTCGGCAGCTATTTTATGAAGCTGATACTGGCGCCTTTGGTGCACGAAAGAGTTAAGTCTTCATGAACTCACCAACTGCCACTCAAATCGAGCATGGCTTTATTGTTCGCCAAGGTCGCCCTGAGGACTGCGCGGCCATCGCCGAGCTGTTTCATCTGGTGGTAAACGCCAGCACAGAGCATTACAGTCAGGCGCAATGCCAGGCCTGGTCGCCGGCAAAGCGCAGCGAAGATGAGTGGCGAAATCGTTTGCAGGGGACGGCGCTCTGGGTTGCCGAAGATGGTCGCAATTTGCTTGGATTTATTAACTTAAAGCCTTTGAATGCGCCGGGTGAGGCCGAGATAGACTGCCTCTTTTCTCACCCCAATGCCCAGCGCCGGGGGATTGCCGCCAAGCTTTACCGGCAGCTGTTGAGATACGCCGTCGATTCCGGGGTGCAGTGTTTGAGGGTTGAAGCTTCTTTCTATGCCAAAGCGTTTTTCGGCAAGCAGGGCTTTACAACCTTGAAGCGCAATCAGCATCAACGTCACGGGGAAGTGTTGACCAATTTCAGTATGCAGTTGCAGTTATAACCTAAGCTGCCCTGGAAAATCACCCAAATGAAGTTCCAGGGGCGGCCTTGGGCAAACGCCAAAAACGCTGCTGGTTACGGCAAATCAAACACCAGGGCGACAGTACGCTTGTTGCCGGCCTTGATGACAAACTCCTCAAGTTCGTTGATGTGAATGCCATCACCACTTTGCAGGGGTTCACCTGCCAATTGCAGCTCTCCTTCCACCACTTGAGCATAGAAGTTGCGCCCCTTTGCCAGCTTGAAGCTCGTCTGCTCGGCAGCGGTCAGCTCCAGGCGGTAGACGCTGGCGTCCTGTTTGATGGACAGGGTGCCATCGCGGCCATCGGGAGTGACGACCGGGGTCAGGGCCGAACTCTGGACAAAGGCTTTTTGCTGATAACCCGGGGTGCCTCCCTGGCTACTCGGTTGGATCCAGATCTGCAGGAAATGCAGAGGTTCAGTTGCCGAGGCATTGTATTCACTGTGATAGATCCCCGTGCCGGCAGACATAAGTTGGAACTCACCGGCCGGCAGGGTTTTCACATGACCAAAGCTGTCTTTATGGGCTATGGTGCCGGAAATCACATAGCTGATGATCTCCATATCCTTGTGGCCGTGGGTATCAAAACCGGCGCTTGGCGCGACTCTGTCATCATTGATGACCCTTAGGGCCGAGACCCCCATCAACCTTGGATCGTAATAGTTGCCGAATGAAAAACTGTGTTGGCTCTTGAGCCAGCCGAAGTCGGCCCGGCCGCGCTCATCGGCATGACGTACATAAATCATAATTCAGTTCTCCTGCTGGGAAGGTGCAGACAAGTCTTTTATGTGCTCTTCACAGACTTACAGGCCAGGATGCAAGGCCTGTAAGCAGTGAATGGCTTAAAGCAAGATGTGTGCTTTGCGAGAATTAATGTGTCTTGCTGGCAATCATGTTGTCGACGGACAGTTTACCGGCGCCGGAAATCGCCAGGGATACAGTGGCGGCCAACAATGCCAGACCAAACTCGTAACCGTTGTTGGACATAAACAAACCGTTGTCCAGGTGCACTGTGACTATCGCCATCAGCATGGTGAAGGCCAACACCGCGGAAGTGGGGCGAACCAGCAGGCCTATGATAAGCAGCAGGCCACCGAAAAACTCACTGGAACCGGCCATCAGCGCCATCAAATATCCGGGAGTCAGGCCGATAGAGGTCATCCATTGTCCTGTGCCTTCCAGGCCGTAACCGCCGAACCAGCCAATGAGCTTCTGGGCGCCGTGAGCCATAAAAGTGATACCTATAGGCAGGCGCAGCGCCAGAGGCGCGAAACCGGCATCGGTGCGGAGCAGTTTTATCATCAGGTGTTTCATAATGGTGTCCTCAATGAATTTGAATAGGGTGGATAGGCTTTCCTGTCCAGTTACTGTGCAGTTTATTCTTGACCTTTGCGGCTGAAAATCGGAACATTTTGACATTGAACTTCAAAAAAATTGAACATAGGTTTTGTCATGCACTCTGTCATTAGCCTGGATGCGCTTAAAGTATTGGATGCTATAGATAGAAAAGGCAGTTTCTCGGCAGCGGCCGAGGCGCTTTTCAAGGTGCCATCTGCCTTGACCTATCAGGTTCAAAAGCTGGAGAGTGAGCTGGGAAGCAGATTATTTGAACGTAAGGGCACTCGGGCTCAACTTACCGAAGTGGGACGTTTGGTGTTGACCCAGGGGCGGGAGATCCTGGCGGCCACCGCCCGGCTTGAGGATGCCGTGAGGCAATTGGAAACCGGTTGGGAGGCGCAACTGACCCTGGCGCTGGATACGGTTTTGCCGCAGGCGCCGCTGCTTTCACTAATTAAAGAATTCACTGAGCTGGGTAAACAGCTCACCGTCAGCGTGACCCATGAGGCCCTTGGCGGCGGCTGGGATGCGCTTTATTCCAACCGCGCCGATATCGCCATAGGCGTCACGGGCGAATTGCCAAGAGGTCAGTATGAGTTGCAAAAGCTTGGTGAGCTGGAGTTTGTGTTTGTTGTGGCGCCTGAGCATCCCTTGGCGCAATTTGACACTGAGATAGCCTCTGAAGCCTTGTTGCAATTTCCATCTATCATAGTGGCAGATACCTCGCGCTCCTTGAGTCAGCGCTCCAGTGGGGTGTTTGACAGTCGTCAGCTTATCCGGGTGTCGTCGATGGAAGCCAAGATCACCGCACAGAAGATGGGAATAGGGGTGGGTTTTCTGCCTGTGCATTTGATCCGGGATGCGTTGGCCAAAGGTGAGTTGGTGCAGCGTGAAGTGGCCTTGCCCAGGCCTTCGCTGCCCATCTATATGGCCTGGCGAAAAGGGGAGATGGGAAAGGCGCTTGGCTGGTTTGCCGAGCGCCTGCAAGGCAGTGACTTTGGTTTATGAAGCGGTTGGTTTATGAAGCGGTTGGTTTATGAAGCTGTAGGTTTATGGAACCATAGGTTTATGAAGGCGGTAGGTTTATAAAGCAGTTTATAAAATGGCTTACAACCAGGGTTTAGGAGCAGAGCTTATGGCCTTGAATGGTTGCTTTGCCCGCACAGGGGCGAGGGATAACCGCGCTCAATGTGGCAGGCTTATTCGCCGGCTGCTTCGGCTCTGTGGCTGGTATAGTGCACATGGGGCAATAGCAACTCATCCAGTTTGGGAGCCTTTTTCAGGAAGTTGATGAAGGCGCCCGGCAATGTTAGTGATGGCATGGACTCCTGCCAGCGGGCTTGCAGCAGAGGCTCATAGCCTTCTTTCCCGGCCGTGGTGTAGCAGGTGGACACCCCGACATAATGCTGCTCTGGTGCCAGCGCTTGCCACAGGCCATTTGCCCGCAACAGCTCCAGCCGGAATAGTCTTTCTCCCTGCTGTCTGCGGCCATCATAGAAATATCTCAGCCCATAGGTATAGGGAAAACTGCCGGCGCCGGTACCACGCACACCGTTGTTGGTGGCGGCGTTGATGGCCGACTCCAGTGCCTGGTAGAGGTGTTCCCCGGCGATTTCATATTTAACCAGCGGCAATTCAAACGGCAACAGGCGCCCGAGCACATCGGCTTTGGTCAGTTGTCCTTGGGGCACAGATTGACGCACGCCGCCGGCGTTATGCAGCGCAAAGTCCACTCTTTGGTCTTTGGCTTTGGACTCCAGAAACATACTGCGGCTGACCCAGGGGGCTATTTCACTGCCGTGGGGCAGGCTGCGGCTTGGCAGACGGGTATGCACCAGAGGTTTGGATACCAGGGCAAGCACCTGATTTTCCATGCAGCTTATCGCCGGGCGGAACTCGTTGGCTATCACTTGCTCCATGGCTTCATCGTTATCATCCCAGTGAATACCTGGGTGTTGCTCCAAGATCGCCTTGGCGGCTTGATAGTCGGCTTCGGTGGCCGCCTGGGGGCCGCTCAGCAGAAACTGACGGTCCAGCATAAAGATGTTACTGCCTTCGAGTCGGGTCACCCGGCCCGCGTCATCGAACTGAATGTCGGCGAGCCCCAGGGTTTCGGCATGTTTACCGGCATGGAGGATAGGCACGCCGTTGACGCTTTCACCATAGGGCAGGCATGGCAGGCCAAAACCGCGGAAATCACCCATCAGGGTATGGGTGTGGCCGCCGACGATCAGGCTGATCCCAGGGATAGTTTCGGCCAGTAATCTGTCTTGATCCAACCCTAAGTGACTGAGCACTATGATATGCACTATGCCTTTGGCTCTGAGGGCTTCAACAGTCTTCCTGGTAGTGGCAAAGGCATCGGTAAATTCGGTATCGGGATCCGGCCTGGCGATGGCTTTCATTTGATCCAGAGTAATACCAACTATCGCCAGCTGCTTGTCGTGGAAAGGTTTTATCAGGCAGCGGCCGATGCCTGAGGTAGTATCCAGATCATAGAGGTTGTCCAGCCCTCGAAGACGCCCGGGCTTATCTTCAGCTTCGCCGCTGAGATCCATATTGGCCGCCAGCACAGGGAAGCCGACCTCCTTGATAAAACCGGCCAGCAGAGCGTTGCCATCGTCAATATCATGGTTGCCTATGACCATGGCATCGGGTGCCAACATCTTTAGCAGTTTGGCGTTGGCCCGGCCTTTGAACTGGCTGTAATACAAGGTGCCCTGGAAACAATCGCCGCCGTGGAGCAGGATAAAAGGCTGGTTTTGTGCTTGGGCAGCGTCTCTTGCGGCCTTGACCTGAGCCGAGATCCGAGCGTAGCCACCACTGTGGCTGTGAAGATCAAACTCGCGTCCCTGAGAGTCAATCTTGAACTGAACCCGGCTGGGATCCAAGTGTGAGTGGGTATCGTTGAGATGGGCAAGTCTTAAAACATAATCTGTGTGCATATCATCCTCATTCTGCGAGCGGGGATTGTACACCTCCAGAGGCAGATGAAAAAGGGGGAGCTCAAGCTCCCCCAAAATGATGACTGTATTGATGGGTGGGTCGTTAGCCTGTCAAACTATCTCCCACTTGGATGACACCTGTATTAAAGCACTGAATTAATATTCTGCAATCAGAGCCCTTGGGAGTCAGTGACCGGCTCTCTGTCATCCGAGAGGCGGATCCCTTTATCTTTCATGCGACGTTTCCAAAGTCGCCTTGCCAGTTGCTGCATGTCGGTGGCCGGGTCATTGATATCGACAATCTCCAGCCCCAGCAAGGATTCGATTATGTCTTCCAGTGTCACCAGCCCCTGACCGCTGCCGTACTCGTCAACCACCATGGCTATCTGAGCGTTGCGTTTGATCATCAGTTCAAACAGCGGCAGGATGCGGGCGGTTTCCGGCACTATCACCAAATTGCGCTTGAGGTTCCCTAGGGGCGCATCTGGGTTATCCCGTTCACTCAGCAGCACATCGGTACGATTGACATAGCCTATAATGTCGTCGTGATCCTTGTCGAAAATAGGCACCCGGGTGAAAGGCTTGTTGATATGCTGGCTGACAAATTCATGTTGAGTCAGGGCGGCCGGCAGAGTGAACATCACGGTTCTTGGAGTCATGATGGCAGTAACCGGCATCTCCTTGACGCTCAGCATCTGAGTCAGAATTTTGCTTTCCTGCTCATCCAGCTCACCGGATTCATGGCCTATCTTGGCCATGGCGCTCATTTCCTGACGGATATACTGGCCAGAGTCACCTTTGCCGAGCAAACGGGTAACCTTATTGGACATCCAGATAAGCGGCAGAGTGATGCGTTCCATCCACACCAGGGCAACAGACACACTGGGGGCCATGGCTCGCCAGTAGTTGGCACCTATGGTTTTGGGGATGATTTCGGAAAAGAATAGAATGAGGAAGGTCAGTACCCCGGAGAATACCCCCAACATCTCATCGCCAAACACTTTGGCGGCCTGGGCACCGGCCACGGCCGCACCTACGGTATGGGCTATGGTGTTGAGTGTCAAAATGGCGACCAGAGGAGATTCGACATTGTCTTTCTGTTTTTGAAGACGTTCGGCAGCGTCCGGGTTGGACTGGCGCTGCGACGCGATATAGCTGGGCGTCACCGAAAGCAGCACGGCTTCAAACACACTACAGAGAAAAGAGACGCCGATGGCGACCAATACAATAACGATAAGCGTTAGCATAAGGGGGGAATTATCACTCCGATGCAAAGGCCAACATTAGCCCAGCGCTATTCTATCATAGAGCTTGTGAGCTGAAGCTTAATTTTATGCTCGGTAGAGAGAAAGTAGGGTATAAGGGGAACCGCTGAATTACTGGCTATAGTTGCGGCCTATCTGTATAATTCGCCGCCCTGCTGCAGGTTTTGGTGTTGAGGAAAGTCAAATGAGTGAAAAAAAGATCAATCTTTTGGATCTTGATCGTAAGGCAATGCGTGAGCTTTTCGTCGAGTTGGGCGATAAGCCGTTTCGTGCCGAACAGCTGATGAAGTGGTTGTATCACTTCGGGATCAGTGACTTTGACCAGATGACCAATATCAACAAACACCTGCGGGCCAAGTTGAAAGAGCGCTGTGAAGTGGTAGCGCCGGAGATCTCCAGCTATCAGAAGTCGGCCGATGGCACCATCAAGTTTGCCATTAATGTCGGCGAAGGTCAGGAAGTGGAAACTGTCTATATTCCGGAAGATGATAGGGCGACTCTGTGTATCTCATCTCAGGTGGGATGTGCGCTGGAATGTACTTTCTGCTCCACGGCTCAGCAGGGCTTTAACCGTAACCTGACAGTGTCTGAAATTGTCGGCCAGATCTGGCGGGTATCCCACTTCCTCGGTTTTCAGAAGGAAACCGGTGAGCGCCCGGTCACCAATGTGGTGATGATGGGCATGGGTGAGCCCTTGCTGAACCTGGCCAATGTGATCCCGGCGATGGATATCATGCTGGATGACTTTGGTTTTGCCCTGTCCAAACGGCGGGTAACGGTTTCGACATCAGGCGTAGTACCTGCGCTGGATAAGTTGGGCGATGCCCTCGATGTGGCGCTGGCGGTCAGTATCCATGCCCCCAATGACGAGCTGCGTAACGAGTTGGTGCCTATCAACAAGAAGTATCCGCTTAACGAATTTTTGGCTGCTATTCGTCGTTATATCGCCAAGTCCAACGCTAACCGTGGCCGGGTCACACTGGAATATGTGATGCTGGATCATATCAACGACAGCACAGAGCAAGCCCATGAGTTGGCCAAACTGATGAAGGATACTCCTTGCAAGGTCAACCTTATTCCGTTTAATCCTTATCCGGGATCTCCTTACGGGCGTTCTTCCAACTCCCGTATCGACAGGTTTGCCAAAGTGCTGATGGAATACGGTCTGACTGTAATAGTGCGTAAGACCCGCGGCGATGATATCGATGCCGCCTGTGGCCAGTTGGCCGGTGATATACGTGATAGAACCAAGCGTCTGGCGAAAAAACGCATGCAAGCCAATCAAATTTCGGTCACAATGGATTAACTCTTTGTTTGTCCAGATTTATAGGTTTGCCAATGAAGCACGGATTGCCAGGTTTAACGCTCGCGTTACTGCTAGGGGCCATGTTGCCCGGATGTGTAACCGAGCGAACTTATGCCGGCACGGACATTCCGGTCTCGCAACGCCAGTTTGATAAAATTGCCGCCGCCAAGGAACGGACGCAGCTAGGCCTGACCTATCTGCAAAAAGGTAACTCCCAACAAGCCAAATATAATCTAGACAGAGCCATGGAATACGCCCCTCACCTTGAGGATGTGCATATTGCCATGGCTTATTATTATCAAACCGTGGGTGAAGTGGTGAAGGCTGAGCAAGCTTATGAAGCCGCCATAGATACCCGCAATGCCAGCGGCGACTCGATGAACAACTTTGGGGTATTTCTCTGCCAGCAGCAGAAATATGCCAAGGCAGAGAAGATGTTCCTGATGGCAATCGACAACCCCAGATATACCCGCACCGCCTCCAGCTATGAAAACCTGGGTATTTGCAGTCGGGATGCCGGGGAAAGAGAAAAAGCGCGACACTATTTTGAGATGGCGCTAAAGTATGAGCCCAGAAGACAGGTCTCATTACTGGAACTGACAGAATTGGAGCTTGACGCCCATAACTACGCCGCGGCCAGAATGCAATTGGAACGCCTCCACCGAGTAGTTCCTGAAACCGCGGAAAGCTTGGCGTTGGGCATTCGCATTGAGCAAGGGTTAAATGATGACGCGGCCGCCAAGCGATATGGAATATTGCTGCAGGCCAAATTTCCGGCGTCTCCCCAGGCTAAACAATACCGGGCAAGTATGCACTGATGACAGAGTTGAATAACCAAGTCAACAAGGATGAAGACGAGAACCCAAAGGTTCCCGGGCAAGAGGATACGCTCGGGTCATTACTGAAAAGCGCACGCGAACAAAAAGGTATCACTGTAGAAGATGCGGCTACCAGGCTGCACTTGCGCCCCTGCATAGTGACCGATATTGAAGCAGACTGTTTCAGCAATATCGATTCCTCCACCTATGTTCGTGGCTACGTGAAGAATTACGCCCGCATATTGGGCGTGGATAAAGAAGCTATCAACAATTGCCTGGCACGGCAGGTCCCCAAGGTGACTGAGCCGGCGATGCAGAGCTTTTCGCGCAAGACCAGCCGTCAGGCTACCGACAGCCGTTTGATGCTGGTGACTTACCTTATCGGTTTTCTGCTGCTGGCCCTGCTGGTGGTGTGGTGGCTGCAAAAACCTTCTGTGGTTTCCGATGTCGATTTCTCCCAACCTACGGCAGAAGAGGTGCAGCAGGCCAGAGAGTTTGAATCGCGTCAGGCACAAATAGCAGAAACCGAACTTCCGCCTGAAACTTCAACCGAAACACCTACCGCTGAAGTAGAGAAGAGTCTTGTTGAGGATAACAATACTGATGAAGCCAACTCTGGTGTTGTTAACTCAGATGTCGATATGACCGAGCAACCGTTGGCAACAGAGGCAACGCAGGCTTCTGTCGGTATCGAGCTTGATGGCGACTGCTGGATTAAACTTACAGATGCCAACGGCAAAACTTTGATAGATGGCTTGAGATCGCCAGGACAAACCATCAGGGTACAAGGCAAGGCGCCTTTTAAACTGGTCTTGGGCGCACCGCAGACAGTGAGTCTGACGTTTAACGGCCAGGCTGTGAGCCTTGCCGATTTCCCCAGCGGCCGGGTAGCCAGACTGACCCTGCCACAGGCATAATAGCACCAAGCAGGATAATTGAAGTGGCGCACTCATGGCGCCGAGTCAACAGAGCAGAATACGATGTACAGTGAAAATCCCATAAAACGCCGTCCTTCCACCCGCATCTATATCGGCAATGTTCCCATAGGTGATGGCGCTCCGATTGCCGTGCAATCCATGACCAATACCCGCACCACAGATATAGAAGCCACAGTAGCGCAAATCCGGGCGCTGGAAACTGTGGGCGCTGATATCGTACGGGTGTCTGTGCCTACCATGGATGCCGCCGAGGCGTTCAAGCTTATCAAGCAGCAGGTCAAGGTGCCGCTGGTGGCCGATATCCATTTCGACTACCGCATAGCGCTTAAAGTGGCGGAATACGGTGCCGACTGTCTGCGTATTAACCCAGGCAACATAGGCAATGAAGAACGTATCCGTGCCGTGGTTGAGTCTGCCCGTGACAAAAATATCCCCATCCGCATCGGGGTAAACGGCGGCAGTCTTGAAAAAGACTTGATGGACAAATACAAAGAGCCCACCCCGGAAGCCTTGCTGGAATCGGCAATGCGCCATGTGGATATTCTCGACAGGCTCAACTTCGACCAGTTCAAGGTCTCGGTGAAGGCATCGGACGTGTTCCTGGCCGTGGAGTCCTACCGTTTACTGGCGAAACAGATTAAACAGCCATTGCACCTTGGGATCACCGAAGCCGGTGGTGCCCGTGCCGGCGCCGTAAAATCGGCTGTGGGCCTGGGTATGCTGCTTGCAGAAGGCATAGGCGACACTTTGAGAGTGTCTTTGGCAGCCGATCCAGTAGAGGAGATCAAAGTTGGTTTCGATATCCTCAAGTCGCTGCGCATTCGCTCCCGCGGAATTAACTTTATCGCCTGTCCATCCTGTTCAAGACAAGAGTTTGACGTGATAGGCACGGTCAATGCCCTGGAGCAACGCCTGGAAGATGTGACCACAGCCATGGATGTCTCCATCATAGGTTGTGTGGTCAATGGCCCGGGGGAAGCCCTGGTGTCTCATATTGGCCTTACCGGCGGTAACCGCAAGAGCGGTTATTATGACGAAGGCGAGCGTCAGAAAGAGCGCTTCGACAACGACAATCTGGTCGATGCCCTTGAAGCCAAAATTCGCGCTAAGGCGCAAATGATGGAAAACCGTATTTCAGTCAAAGAAGCCGAATAATCCCTGATGACGTGAATGTGAACTGGCCAGCGCTGGCCAGTTTTACGTTTGCCGGTGAAGCGCCTATAATGGCTGGCATTTTTGAATTTTTAGCCCCAGAGCAAAACGAGTCGAGATAGTGGCAAAACAGATCCAAGCGATTCGCGGAATGAATGACATTCTGCCAACCCAAAGCCCCGTATGGCAAAAAGTTGAGGCGGTACTGCGCGCCTCGGTTGCCTCTTTCGGTTACAGTGAAATCCGCACACCTATCGTTGAGAACACAGACCTGTTCAAGCGTTCGATAGGGGAGGTGACAGATATTGTCGAGAAGGAGATGTACACCTTCGCCGATCGCAACGGTGACAGTCTCACCCTGCGTCCGGAAGGCACCGCCTCGACAGTTCGTGCCGGTAACGAACATGGCCTCTTGTACAACCAGGAACAGCGTCTGTGGTATATGGGCCCCATGTTCCGCCACGAGCGGCCACAGAAAGGGCGCTATCGTCAGTTCCATCAGTTCGGGGTTGAAGTTTATGGCATCAAGAGCGCCGATATTGACGCCGAAGTGCTGATGTTGTCTGCCTCTTTGTGGCAGAAGCTTGGATTGACCGACCATGTTTCGCTCGAGCTGAACACTTTGGGTGACAGCGACGAGCGCGCCGCCTATCGTGAAGCGCTGGTGGCCTTCCTCGAGCAACATAAAGACAAGCTGGACGAAGACAGTCAGCGGCGCATGTACAGCAACCCACTGCGGGTACTGGACTCAAAAGATCAGCAGGTTCAGGCCTTGCTGGCCGATGCCCCGGCGCTGATGGATTACCTGGGTGAAGACTCCAAGGCACATTTTGCCCGCTTGTGTGAACTCCTGGAGGCCGTTGGTATCCAATACAGGGTTAACCCACGCTTGGTACGCGGATTGGATTACTACAACCGCACCGTATTTGAGTGGGTCACCGATAGTTTAGGCGCTCAGGGCACTGTGCTGGCCGGTGGTCGTTACGACGGTCTGGTGAGCCAGCTTGGCGGTAAAGAAACGCCGGCAGTGGGCTTTGCCATGGGGCTGGAACGGATTGTTCTGCTGCTGGAAACCCTGGAGCTGAACGCCGATGTTGCTGCCGAAGTGGATGTCTACGTGACCGCCATGGGCGATGACTGCGTAATTGAGGCGATGAAAATTGCCCAGGAACTGCGTGAGAAGCTGCCCAAGCTTAAGGTGATGAGTCACTGCGGGGGTGGCAACTTCAAGAAACAGATGAAAAGAGCCGATAAGAGCGGCGCGGGTTTTGCGCTGATTATCGGTGAGACCGAACTGGCCAATAACAAGGTGGCGGTGAAACCGCTGCGGGGTGATGGCGCTCAGCAGGATGTTGAACGCCAGGCCCTGGCCGACTATTTGGCAGAACTGATTAAATAATTTAGAGGGGAAGTGCGGGTGGAAATCTACAGCACAGAAGAACAACAAGTTGAGGCGATCAAGCAGTTCTGGAGAGACTATGGTGTTTCGATAGTCGCTGGTGCCGTAATAGGTCTGGGTGGCCTTTATGGCTGGAACTATTATTCCGATGTCAAAGTCGAACGTGCCGAAGCTGCCTCTCAGGCTTTTAACCAGGCCTTGATGCAAGGCGGTGATGAAGCCACAGTGATGGCTGCCGCTGCCGAATTTGACAAGCAACACGCCCAGGCCGGTTACTCGGCGCTGATGCAACTGATTGTTGCCAAGAGCGCGGTAGAGGCCGGTGACCTGGCAAAAGCTGAAGCTGCCCTCAAAACCGTGATTGCCGCCAAGCCGGGTGATGCCCTTACAGCGGTTGCCACACTGCGTCTGGCACGAATTCAAGCTGAACAGGGCCAGGTTGCTACCGCTTTGACCACGCTTGAGCAGGTTAAAGATAGTGCCTTTGCTACCCAAAGAGATGAATTCAAAGGCGATCTGCTGTTGCGTCAAGGGGAAACCGACAAGGCGAGACTCGCTTACCAGGAAGCCGTTAAAAATGGCGGCGTGACAACCAGTCCGGCGCTGCAGATGAAACTCGATAACCTGAATCAGGCATAAGGAAGGCCAATGAAGTCGTGGTGTAAAACTCTTTTGGCCTGTGGCATGGCCATAGGCGCACTGACGGGTTGTGCTTCCAGCGATGTGGAAGAAGAACCTGTAAGCCCGCTGCTGGAGCTCAACGCCAGCGTATTCCCAGAGGTCAGTTGGAGTGCTTCGGTCGGCAGTGGTGTTGGCGATTATTACTCCCGCCTGCGTCCGGCAGTGCGCTACGGCAAAATTTTTGTTGCCGACCGCTATGGTGAAGTAATCGCCTTTGACGAGAGCAGCGGCGAGAAGGTCTGGAGCACCGACTTCAGCGAAGCATTCCGTGATGGTGCCCTGAAAAAGAACAAGGGCGCTCGTCTGGCATCCGGCGTGACCGCGGCCCGTAACAAGGTGTTTGTCGGTGGAGAGAGTGGCCTTTTGGCGGCGCTTGACGCTGAAACCGGTGAAGTGCTTTGGCACGCCGTAGCAGAAGGCGAGCTATTGTCCTTGCCCGCAGTTGCCGAAGACATGGTGGTGGTTAACAGCAGCTCAGGCTCGCTGGATGCCTTTAATGTCGACACAGGTGAAAAGCTTTGGAGCTATGAAGCTTCCTTGCCAAACTTGACTCTGCGCGGTAGCAGTTCTCCTGCGTATGCTCAGGGTGGTTTCTTTGTTGGTACGGCCGATGGCAAGGTCGCAGTTATTATCAAAAACAATGGCCAGCCAGCTTGGGAGCAACCGATTTACACCCCTAAAGGCGGCAACGAGTTCAGCCGTATGGCCGATGTCGATATGACGCCGCTGTTGTTGGGTGACAACCTGTACGCCGTGAGCTACAACGGTAACCTGGTGAGCATGGAAATGCGCAGTGGCCGTATTGTCTGGTCGCGCAAGTACTCCAGTTTCCACGAGCTGGACAGTGCGGGCTTGAGTCTGTATTTGGTGGACGATCACAGCCGTGTATACTCAGTGGACAGACGTAACGGTCTGGAGCTTTGGAGTAACTCGGATCTGACAAATAGGGATCTGACTGCTCCGGCCGTGTTCCAGGACTATGTAGTGGTAGGTGACTTTGAAGGTTATCTGCACTTTATCGATCGCAGCAACGGCCAAATTGTCGGTCGGGTGCAGGTCGATAGCTCGGGTCTGTTCAGTCAACCTCTGGTGGTTGACGACAAAATTTATCTGCAGACCCGGGATGGCAAAATTGCCACAGTAACTCTGCCCTGATCCCAGGCTTTGATACTGCCAAGCCCCTGGGAGTGCGTTCCGGGGGCTTTTTATTGAGAAGTTTTAAAGAGGCAAAAAGATGATTCCTGTAGTGGCCCTGGTAGGGCGACCCAATGTCGGTAAGTCGACCCTGTTCAATCGTCTGACCCGCACCCGTGATGCACTGGTGGCGGATTACCCAGGCTTGACGCGGGATCGTAAATACGGTCGTGCCTATCTGTCAGGTTACGAATTCATCCTGGTGGATACCGGCGGTATTGACGGCACCGAAGAAGGCATAGAAACCAAGATGGCCGAGCAATCGCTGGCGGCTATCGAAGAAGCGGATGTAGTGCTGTTTCTGACGGATGCCCGCGCCGGTTTGACCGCGGCCGATCAGGCCATAGCCCAACATCTTCGCAGTCGGCAAAAGACCACCTTTGTGGTGGCCAACAAGATTGACGGTATCGATGCCGATTCCGCCTGCGCCGAATTCTGGGCCCTGGGCCTGGGTGAGGTGTATCAGATGGCGGCGGCTCATGGCCGTGGTGTTACCAATATGATTGAGTATGCGCTGGCTCCTTTTGCCGAGGCGATGGGGATTAACCCGGATGCGCCCGAGGAAGAGAAGGTCGACGAGCGTCAATACACAGAAGAGGAAGCCGAAGCCGAGCAGGCCAGATTGCAGGACTTGCCTATCAAGCTGGCGATTATCGGCAAGCCAAACGTGGGCAAGTCGACCCTGACCAACCGCATCCTCGGTGAAGAGCGGGTAGTGGTTTATGATGAGCCGGGCACCACCCGTGACTCCATTTATATTCCAATGCAGCGTGAAGGCCGTGAGTACGTCATTATAGACACAGCCGGGGTGCGTCGCCGCGCCAAGGTGCATGAAGTCGTTGAAAAGTTCTCGGTGATTAAAACCCTGAAAGCGGTTGAAGACGCCAACGTGGTGCTCTTGGTTATCGATGCCCGTGAAGGTATCGCCGAGCAGGATCTTGGTTTGCTGGGCTTTGCCCTCAACGCCGGCCGGGCGCTGGTGATTGCGGTCAACAAGTGGGACGGCATAGACAATGACGTCAAGGAAAGGGTCAAGAGTGAGCTGGACCGTCGCCTGGGTTTTATCGACTTTGCCCGCATTCACTTTATCTCGGCGCTGCATGGCACAGGTGTGGGTCATCTGTATGAATCTATCGAAGAAGCTTACGACAGTGCTACCAGACGGGTGTCCACTTCGCTGCTGACCAAGATAATGCAGATGGCGCAGGACGACCATCAGCCGCCTCTGGTCAATGGTCGCCGGGTCAAGCTCAAGTATGCCCACGCCGGTGGTTACAACCCGCCTATCGTGGTGGTACACGGCAACCAGGTATCCAAGCTGCCGGACTCCTATAAGCGTTATATGATGAACTACTACCGCCGCTCGCTGAAAGTTGTGGGTACGCCCATCCAGCTGCGCTTCCAGGAGGGGGCCAACCCCTTTGAAGGCAAGGGGGAGAAACTGACCCTGAGCCAGGAAAGACGTCGCAAGCGGATGATGGCGCACATTAAAAACAAGAAATCCTGATAGGGTTTTCGCAAAACAAAGCCGGGTTAGTCCCGGCTTTGTTGTTTTTGATGACCAATATTACACATTAATTCAGTGAGCTGTGTTTAATGAAGGGCCTGTGAACTGGAATAACATCTGCGAACGATTCACAGGTATTTTCCATTCGGTTCCCTTCTCCGGCGAGGAGCATGTATCTGATTGATGCTATTCCTCTATGATGGCTTCAATTCTTGAGAGCAGCGCGCCCTGTTTCAACTGGGTACGCATCTGCTCGCCGACCACGGCGTCCTCGCTGTTTTCGAGGACTTTCCCGGCTTCGTTCTTGCTGATGCTGTAACCTCTGGACAGAGTCGATAGTGGGCTGACACTTTCCAGCGAATGGGCGCCGGCCCCCAGGCGTGCCTTGGCCTCTTTCAGTTTATCGGCGATGGCATCCTGCAACTGTTGACCGAGATAATTCAATCTGTTGCCTTCCAGGCTCAGCTTGTGGGCCGGACTCTGGGCTTCGAGGCGGCTCTTGAGCTGTAGCTGTCTGTGTTCCAGCCGGTGCAGGCGATTGTTGATGGCGGCCGTCATTCTCAGTTGCTGCTCATCAAACTGCTGTACCAGCTGTTCCAGCCGCCGCTTGGGATCCTGGCGTTGCAATTTGTGATCCAGCAGTGACAGCTGTTGGCGTTTGGCTAAGTGCCAGTGTTGCCAGCCCTGGCGCAGCCTGGCCATGGCAGTGGTCAGCTTTTGCCGCTTGTTGTCGACATCCTGGGATACCAGCTCGGCGGCGGCCGATGGGGTAGGGGCACGCAGATCGGCGACATAGTCACTGATACAGGTATCCACTTCATGGCCCACTGCTGAAATTACCGGCAGGGCGCTGTTGTAGATGGCGTGGGCCAGATTTTCATCGTTGAAACACCACATATCTTCCAGGCTGCCGCCGCCGCGGGTCAGCAGTAACAGATCCACCTCCAGCCTCTGGTTGGCCAAGGTGAGTGCCTCAATAAGCTGGTTGGCGGCAGTGTCGCCCTGAACCTGTGAGGGGTAGATCACCACTTCGATGGAAGGATCGCGGCGTTTCAGTACATGCAGTACGTCGCGTATGGCGGCGCCAGTGGGGGAGGTGATCACCCCGATGCGCTGGATGTTGGCCGGTAGTGGTCGTTTGGTCTCGGCGGCAAACAGGCCTTCGGCCGCGAGCTTCTGCTTCAGCGCTTCATACTGCTGCGCCAGCAAGCCATCACCGGCAGGCAGCATGGTTTCGATAAGCAGTTGATAATCGCCCCTAGGCTCATAGACACTCAGGGCTGCCCGCACCAGCACTTGCTGGCCGTTGACCGGGCGGAAGGTCACATTCTGATTGCGGCCACGGAACATGGCGCAGCGAATTTGTGAGTGGTTGTCCTTGAGTGTCAGATACCAATGGCCCGAGCTTGGGCTGGCAAAGTTGGAAATTTCGCCATTGAGCCAAATCCTGCCGAGGTTTCCCTCCAACAAGGCACGAACTTCGGCATTGAGGCGGGAGACGGTATATACCTGTTTTTTGAGCTCTGGCATGGAATTTGCGTTCAAATTGGAATTTTTCTCTATTTTCCCATTTACCACCCCGGGGTTGCAAGGTATAATGCCGCCGCAATATTTCACCTTCAATCTAACCCCCGGGGAGATGTTGCAATGCTACGATTAATTAAAGAAGCGCTTACCTTTGACGATGTGCTGCTGGTTCCGGCCCACTCGACCGTTCTCCCTAATACCGCCAATCTCAAGACCCGTCTGACCGACAAAATCGAACTGAATATCCCCCTGGTGTCCGCTGCAATGGACACAGTGACCGAAGCCCGTTTGGCAATCGCCATGGCGCAAGAAGGTGGCTTGGGCTTTATTCATAAGAATATGAGTATTGAACAGCAGGCCGAAGAAGTTCGTAAAGTGAAGATCTATGAAGCAGGTGTGGTTCAACAGCCTGTAACAGTAACACCTTCCACGACACTGGCCGAGCTTAAGGTATTAACCGAAAAGAACGGATTTGCCGGCTATCCGGTAATCAATGACGCCAACGAACTGGTGGGTATCATCACTGGCCGTGACGTGCGCTTCGTGACCGATACCAACCGCCTGGTTTCTGAAATCATGACCCCGAAAGAGCGTCTGGTGACTGTACCTGAAGGCACCAAGCTGGATGAAGTACAAAAGCTGATGCACTCTAACCGCATTGAAAAAGTGCTGGTTGTGAATGATGAATTCCAGCTTAAGGGCCTGATCACTGTTAAAGACTTCGAGAAAGCCGAGCGTAAGCCCAATGCCTGTAAAGATGAGCTGGGCCGTCTGCGTGTTGGCGCCGCTGTTGGTGCTGGTCCAGGTAACGAAGAGCGTGTTGATGCGCTGGTCAAAGCCGGTGTCGATGTACTCTTGATTGATTCATCCCACGGCCATTCTGAAGGGGTACTGCAGCGTATTCGCGATACCCGTGCCAAGTATCCGGATCTGCAAATCGTTGGCGGCAACGTGGCGACCGCCGAAGGCGCCCTGGCGCTGGTAGAAGCCGGTGTGAATGCGGTTAAAGTCGGTATTGGCCCTGGCTCTATCTGTACTACCCGTATCGTTACCGGCGTGGGGGTACCGCAAATCACTGCAGTTTCCGATGCCGCTGCTGCCGTTAAGCATCTGGGTATCCCAGTGATTGCCGATGGCGGTATCCGTTTTTCAGGCGATCTGGCCAAGGCGCTGGCCGCCGGTGCATCTTGCATCATGGCAGGTTCCATGTTTGCCGGTACCGATGAATCTCCAGGTGAAACTGAACTCTACAAGGGCCGCGCTTATAAATCTTACCGAGGTATGGGCTCACTGGGCGCCATGTCTCAGGGCTCTTCCGATCGCTACTTCCAGAGCGACAACGCCGCCGACAAACTGGTACCTGAAGGTATTGAAGGCCGTGTTCCCTATAAAGGCAAAATCAAAGAGATTATCCATCAGTACATGGGCGGTTTGCGTTCCTGTATGGGGCTGACAGGCTGCGCCACCATTCAGGAATTGGGCGATAAGGCCCAGTTCGTCAAGGTGACTTCTGCCGGTATGGGCGAATCCCACGTTCACGATGTGACTATCTCCAAAGAAGCGCCGAACTACCGTTCAGGCGTTTAACAAATTCGGGGCGGCATGAGTGTCGCCCTTGGTTTATAAGCAGATAAAAACTGTGCCTGTTACGGCAGGCACTGCAATCAAACTAAAGAGATAAAGGTTATCAATGAGCAATATTCATGAGCACAAGATACTGATCCTTGATTTCGGATCCCAGTATACCCAGCTGATTGCCCGTCGTATCCGCGAAATTGGCGTCTACTGTGAACTCTGGGCCTGGGATGTCAGTGAAGAGCAGATCCGCGAGTTTGCCCCTCAGGGCATTATTCTGGCCGGTGGTCCCGAGAGTGTCACCGCCGACAATTCTCCCCGAGCCCCAGAGTATGTGTTCAATGCAGGCGTGCCTGTACTGGGTATCTGTTACGGTATGCAGACCATGAGCGAACAGCTGGGTGGCAAGGTTATCCAAGGCATAGGCGAGGGCGAGTTCGGTTACGCGCAAATCGAACTGCTGGCCGAATCTGCACTGTTCAAAAACATCGAAGATGCCGTTAACGAAGCCGGTCGTCCATTGCTGGATGTATGGATGAGCCACGGTGACAAAGTCTCGGCCATCCCTGAAGGCTTTGTCGCAGTTGCCAAGACCGAAACCTGTCCATTCGCCGCCATGGCCAATGAAGCCAAAGGTTTCTACGGCGTGCAGTTCCACCCTGAAGTGACCCATACCCGTCAGGGTAAGCGTATGCTGGAGCATTTCGCGCTGGAAATCTGTGGCTGTGAAGCCAAGTGGAAACCCGCTTCCATCATCGAAGACGCCGTTGAGCGCCTTAAAAAGCAGATAGGTGGCGATGAAGTGATCCTGGCGCTTTCCGGTGGGGTTGACTCCTCTGTTACCGCCATGCTGCTGCACCGCGCCATCGGCGACAGACTCACCTGTGTGTTTGTCGACAACGGCCTGCTGCGTCTGAACGAAGGCGAGCAAGTGATGGAGATGTTCGGCGACCACTTCGGTCTTAACATCATCAAGGTTGAAGCCGAAGACAGATTCCTCAATGCCCTCAAAGGCGAAAACGACCCAGAAGCCAAGCGCAAGATCATCGGCCGGGTGTTTGTGGAAATCTTCGACGAAGAAGCCGGTAAGTGCGTTAACGCCAAGTGGCTGGCCCAGGGCACCATCTACCCTGATGTCATCGAGTCTGCCGGCAGCGCCACAGGCAAGGCCCATGTGATCAAGTCACATCATAACGTCGGCGGCCTGCCGGAAGATATGGAGCTGGGTCTGGTTGAACCGCTGCGTGAACTGTTCAAAGACGAAGTACGCAAGATTGGCCTGGAGCTGGGTCTGCCTTACGACATGCTCTATCGCCACCCATTCCCTGGCCCAGGCCTGGGCGTACGGGTACTCGGCGAAGTCAAGAAAGAGTACTGCGATCTGCTGCGCCGCGCCGATGCCATCTTCATCGAAGAGCTGCGCAAAGCCGAACTGTACGACCGTGTCAGCCAGGCCTTCACTGTGTTCCTGCCGGTTCGCAGCGTAGGTGTAATGGGCGATGGCCGCAAGTACGACTGGGTTGTGTCTCTGCGCGCCGTGGAAACCATCGACTTTATGACAGCCCATTGGGCTCACCTGCCGTACGACTTCCTCGGCCGGGTGTCCAACCGCATCATCAATGAAATCGACGGCATCTCCCGCGTGGTGTACGACATCTCAGGCAAGCCACCGGCAACGATTGAGTGGGAATAAGCCCTCCGGGATAGTGATTTAAAAAGGCGCTTCGGCGCCTTTTTTTCTATCAGTACTCTATCAGCCTTAAATCGTGGGATTTGTGAATACTTTTGTAGGTTTTTTTGGGGAAAGGTCAGGGGCACTACATTTCTATCCCAAAATCTTGCGGAGGTATTTGGTTTCTTCGCAGTGATGTTCATTCTGATTCTGGCCTTCCATTTTTGGGGCCGTGGCTGCACAACACCGGACACGGCCCGAAGATGAAAGCCATTGCCGACAAAATGGAGGTGTTCCAAAACAGGTTGGCCGGGCGTGCCTACAAGGACATGACGAGATCGGTCGATCAAATCGACAAAATGAGACGCTGGCAGTTTGGCAGCTACAAGTAGTTAGAAGGTACATGTTGCCTGTGATGGTGCACCGGTCCGCATTTCCATATACATCTGACCGATATGGTGATCACACAATATATGGTAAAGCTGTAGCTCGTTTCTGGACAGAAGTTTGTTAGTGTATTTGCTAATTTAGTATTTGACGGATTATATGGGGTACTGCAAACCTCTACCTATTGGCCAAATTCACTCATCTACTACTAGCCAAGCATCAGAATGCAACCTTCCCAGCAATAGCGACTTCGTTACGTTTATTGGAAAAAGTACACAATAACAAGTAAATTTTGATGGAGTAACCATCTGATTTACTTCTACTACTTGAGTGAAATTTGCTGTCCTTCTGGTAATATGAAAGAGCCTTTATTAAGAGGTCAAACTAGTCAATCTATAAAGTTCAAGTTGGTTCCTATGCAGAAAAAGTCAGTAACTAAGCCACCACTATATCAAGGCCACGCTCTTTCATTAAATCAACTTACGCCTGAGGACTTTGAAGACTTTACTTATCAATGCTTAACCATCTTGAGCGAGCGTATCGGCCTCGAAATGCAAAGTGGCCGTCAGCCTGCTGCTGATCAAGGTTTTGATTGCGTTGCAAAAACGCTGGATACCAACAGTATCGTTTGCATACAGTGCAAACGATACTCAAGCACTAGCTTGAGTGTGGATCTTACGGCTAAAGAGATCATTAAAGCTGCATTAGATGCGGCAATCAACGGTTCAACAGTTGAGCAACACTACATTATCACTTCAGGAACAGTAGCTGGTAATTTAAGAATAGCTCTTAGGCAGGACAACTACACAGATATTAAATCTAAGTGTAAAGAAATCATTTCCAAAGGTGATTTTCAGCCTAGTTTGCTCAACAAAGTAAAAGAGCTAGGGTTATCAAGTTATACCTTAGTTTCCGACTACTTGGACAACATTAAAAAACTGATAGTTTGGTCTGGTACCGATTTTACAAATAACCTCTTAATCGTATGGGATAAGCTAACTAATATCATTGAAAAACACTATTCTGTTGAAAGAGTATTAAAAGATTCACCTACGCCTAACTTTAATACAGTAGAGTATTGTGAAAAAGTAGCTAATAAAGGAACTCGATTTGTCGGGCTTTGGTATAGCCATACTAACCTACCGAATAATCTGGTTAGCAACACACGTGTAGAGACAATAGGAAACGGTTTCCTGTCAACCGAAGACATTGCTAATCTATTGAGAAGTGGAAACAACGTCGTTCTCTCATCATTGGGTGGCAGCGGTAAGTCTAGTACTTTAATTAACTTAGCTAGTACGCTAGTTAAAGATGCATTCGATATAGAATTTTTGCCTGTACTTATAAAATTAAGAAGTTACTCTAGAGGTAACTTAGAAAAAGCCATCAATCAATCACTTGATATTTCTTATGGTTCATGGAGGAGTTTACCCTACAAATGTATATTACTTCTTGATGGATTAGACGAAATGATTCAAAGCGATACACAGGCTTTTTTTGACGAATTATCAGCAATAATTGGTAATAATTCTTTTATTCTATCATCAAGAAACACAGGTGTTTCCGTAGAAACTCTTGCTGAAAAGGTTGATTACTGTCTTGAGATCAAGCCTCTATCCTATCGGGATGTTGTAAATATTTCTTCAAAATCAATGCTAGAAAGTGAGCAAAATAAATTTTGTAATCTATACAGAAACAAAATAGGAAGTGTTGGATTTAACTTTTTATTCTCTCCTTTTGCTCTATCACTCTCAATTAAATACTATCAAGACTGTGGGAAATTGCCTGAAAGTTTAAACGAAATTATTGAAAACTGGATTTCTTCTAAAGTTAAACTTGATAAGTGTAGGATCAAGAATACATCTCTCATTGTAAATAAACTACCCTATTTTAAAGTGAAAGAAGCTTTTTCACTTGTTACATATAAAGCCATTTTTCAAAAGGGCTTAACCTCTCTGTCAGAAGCTGATTATTGGGAGCTTTTGGGAGAAACATATAATGAGCTGACTACTCAAGGTTTATCTGTAGCGAAGATGTTGAGCTTTGAGTCATTCTTGGAGTTGCTTGAACAGCATGAAATATATGTCAAGGACAATGATGGTGTTTACTCCACGCCTCATAAGATAATCTCAGAATACTTAGCTTCGATTGAGTTAAGCAAAAACTGGAGAAGCCATAAAAATAGCTACCTACACTCTGAATATGATATTTGGTTATATTGCAGCACATTCATTAACAATGAAGAAAAACAAGAATTTATTGAATTTATGTTCGAATGCGATCTTTCACTAGCGACCAAGGTCGCTAAACAATATGGCGGGGATTTTATAGAGTTTGTTGAAGAAAGAATACTCGAAATAGAACAGAACTTTGAAGTAATAACTAGAAGTAATGCTATATATTCTCTTGGTATTTTGGGTACTCAGAAGTGTATTGAGCGGCTCAAATCTAGTGAAGGTTTACTTGATCCTCATCACCAATATCAGCGACGAAGAGCGCTAGCTATCAATGGCGACCGTGACACACTGATTAGCATTCTCGCAGATAACGAGATCAAGGCACAGATGCCTATGAAGATATCAGGAGGTGAATATGAGATTTGGTTTCAGTGTCCTCCAACTCTTATTACTGAGATCGCTAGAGAGCGTCTGAATACTTGGAAAAATGATCAAACCACTCCTGTTTGTATGAGCCTAAGAACCTTGAGAATTTTTGGTGATAATTCTGATATTTCTAACATCAAACTTATATTGCAGGAAACATCAAAGGAGCAAGAGTTTAATGATGCTGCCGCAACTCTTTACAGTATAGATAATGAGTGTCTGATAGAGTCGCTAGAACTATTGGCAGAACCTTCAAATGACAAGTCATATTGGGCAAAGAAAAACCTCACAGCACTTAATTTTAATTGCAATATTGATGATGAGATCACTTTTTTTATTGAGCAAGGGCTAAAGTCTCAAGAAGAACTAAGTGACCAGAGCTATATGTATGGAATGCATAGCTTCGTTGAGTTCATCTGCAAGAATAAAATAACTGATGAACATATTGAAAAGCTCATTAGTGCGTATAGAAAACTAACTTTTTCAAGTGATTTTTATTATTGCAATCTATTTTGGTATATCGCTAATTCCACTAAATCTGATAAATTTATGCCCTTGGTAGAGTCCGCTTATTTGCGAAATAATCCTTCGGAGATAAATAATGCTATCGCTTATCTAGCAAAGCTTGATTCTCTTGATATAAGTCAAAAGTTAAAAAAAAAGATAGATGATTATTTTAAATCACTAGATAGTGAACTAAAAGGCATTTATCACAACTACATCCACTTCTATTTTAAACATGGTTCAAAAGATTTAGCAAAGAGCTTGCTTATTGACGAATTTAATAGCACATTTGGTAATCTTGATCCCCAAACGATAACTAGAGAACAATATATTTCATTTGATTTCCCTAACGCCTCAATCTTTAACATACTATCTAAATACGTGAGTGAAATTGATTTCTCCATAGAGATGTCACTAAAGTTCCTGTTAGTATGCAGTGAACACATGGCTGATATAGCCTTGTCAAAATATAGCATATTAGATAAAATAGATAGAGCCACACTAGACAATTATGCAGAACAAATAAAAGATGATTCTGTTAGAGTTTCTGAAGTAAGTTACTTGCTTAAAAATAATTTATCAAGCATGCCTTTAATACAACTGGAAAAGTATCTACCATACTTTCTTTCCCACCATATGTACTATCCGACATTAGAGGCTTTATATAATAAATATTGGAATGATAATTTAGCCCGTTCCTTTCTAACGTGCTTTATCACACATAACTGGAGTGATGTCTCTGCTCAAATGTTTGATAAATACATCAACTTCTTTTTGACCTTATTTACTAAGGAGCAGTTAGAGGAGTTTGAAAGTCAACGCACTACGGATGTGAACGTTTATATCGAAAGGATCTACAGAATTTGGCTTGGCTCATACAAGGTACACTACCAAAAACTGTAGAGACCTTGGATTCAGTCCTTGCTTTTTGCATGGCATTACTCAAAATATTGCAAAAGCCTCATGTGCAAGTTTGGGGAGCGATTAGTGCTGACGAAAAATACAGGACAGCCATATCTTTTTGATGTTTCACACTGATGCTAAA
>NZ_JWGX01000038.1:0-83210 GCF_000813075.1 Shewanella sp. ECSMB14102 | reverse complement strand
CATTAAGCCTAAGAAAAATGCCGTTCACACTAAGTGAACGGCATTAGCCAATTTGGCAGCCTTTTCTTTATCTGTTGTTAAGGTTTTACTGCCCTGACAATTGGGTTTTGCAGGCTTATCAGGGTTTCGGTGGACTGAATTTCATCTATCGACTGGATACGATTAATCAGCACGTGTTGCAGGGCATCGATGGACTGGCACATTACTTTGACAAACACACTGTAATTGCCTGTGGTGTAGTAGGCTTCGACCACTTCTTCCAGCTCATTGAGCTTTGAGATGGCGGCGGGGTAGTCACCGGCACTCTTGAGATTGATGCCGATAAAACAGCAGACGTCATAGCCCAGAGCTTTGGGGTTTACCGATATTTGGGCTCCGGTGATAATACCTGCCTGTTTCATCTTTTCTACCCTGACATGAATTGTGCCTGCGCTGACGCTGAAGCGTTTGGCCAGCTCGGCAAAAGGAGTTCGTGCATCCTGCATCAGGGCTTCCAGGATCTGATTGTCCAGTTGATCTCTTTGAAATGATGTATCCACAGCATCACGCCTAAATTGCTTATAATCAGGCATGAATTTACGTGTTTTATTGTAAAATTGCCAGTCTTAAGGCGACTTTTGGCTCAACATCTAGGGTGATGTTAGCGGTTATTGTTCGCCTTCGGGCGTGAGAAAAGGCACAGGTGCACTGAAGCTCATGGGGTCACCCGAGTAGGGATGCTGGATGCTGAGGCTGGCGGCGTGCAGCAGCAATCTGGGAGCCAATCTTTTTGCCCAGGAGTCGGCGTAGAAACCATCGCCCAGAATGGGATGGCCCAGCGCCATCATATGCACCCTGAGTTGATGTGAACGCCCTGTGATGGGGATCAGCTTGACCAGAGTTGAATAGCGTCCCTTGCTGATCACCTCATAGTGAGTCAGTGACGGCTTACCCACTTGATGGTCGACTTT
The DNA here is from genome assembly GCF_000813075.1 of Shewanella sp. ECSMB14102. Taxonomy (NCBI): domain Bacteria; kingdom Pseudomonadati; phylum Pseudomonadota; class Gammaproteobacteria; order Alteromonadales; family Shewanellaceae; genus Shewanella; species Shewanella sp. ECSMB14102. The sequence goes on along the minus strand of NZ_JWGX01000038.1, from coordinate 82,260 downwards.
CTGTCTGGGCCTGTTGGGCCAATCGCAAATGAGTGGCAGTTCTATACTGCCTTGGTTGGCCTTGATATGACCGGCGACTCTGGCGTAGTAACTCTTTTGGGTTTCCCTGTCTCGAAACTGGCGTTTCAGCTCACGCTCGGCACTGCGCCTCAGTGCCAATAAGAGTACGCCCGAGGTGGCCATGTCCAGGCGGTGAACCACTTGTGCTTGCGGATGTTCGGCCAACACTCTGGCATAGGCGCTGTCGTGATGGGCCGGATCCCGTCCGGGAACCGAGAGCAGTCCCGAAGGTTTATTGATGACTATGATGTCCTTGTCCTGGTAGAGAATATCCAGCCAAGGCTCGGTTGGTGGATTGTAGACAAAATCTGACATGTCATGGCCTCAATGAAAATGGACGGCAAAGATAACCGCGGCTGTCGGCAGATGCAAGCTCTTGGGCGTTGTTGCATCCAGGCGCGTAAGCCAACGCAGAGCATCATGGGGCTTGTCCATATCTTACCTGGGTTAATTTGAGTGCTTTACTTCTCTTTTACAACCGCGGCAATTAGTATCTTAGTGTTTGAATTGGAAATGGATTGGTATGGGAAGGCGTTCAGGTTACCTGTTGGAAGATTGGTTGGTTGACCCTCAGATGAGTACGTTGAGCCGCGAAGAGGCTCAAGTACGGCTCGAACTCAGGGTGATGCAGGTATTGCTGTGTCTTATCCATCATGCCAACACCTTGGTGACCCGAGAGATGTTGATCCAGGAGGTTTGGCACGGCGGTATTATCACGGATAACGCCATCAACCGCATTATCGGTTTGCTGCGCCAGCATCTGCAGGATAATCCCAGAGCGCCACGTTTTATCAAGACTGTGCCCAAACAGGGCTATGTACTAATAGCGAAAGTGCGTGAAACGACACTCGATGACGATTCGCCGGACGAACTTTTGCCAATAAAACCGATAGGTGCCGAGACTGAGCAAAAGATAGCTGCAGGCGGCAGCAAGTGGGGCTATTGGGGCGGCGCCTTCGGAGTGCTGGCAGCGGGTATCGCCAGTTGGCTCTATCTGGCACCGGCCCAGGAAAACCCCCAGCTTGAGTTGACCGATGTGGCCATCCGGCGTCTGACTCCACTGACTTCACTCAATGGTCAGGAGGTGGACCCCAGTCTGTCCCCCGATGGCAGTATGCTGGCGTTTTCCTATCGGGAACTGAACGCCGATAAATGGCATATTGAGCTGATGTCACTCGGCGACAGGGTCATCAAAACCATTCCTGTTGTGGGTGATTACAGTCTGCGCTACCCGGCCTGGCGCCACGATGGCAAGGCCTTGGCTTATTTGGCGTTCAGTGAAACTCAGGGCTGCCGTATCATGTTGACAGAGCTGACTGACGAAGGGATGCGCAGCCGCATAGTCAGCCAGTGTCATCAGACGACACAGTCTACCAGCATCGCCTGGAGCCCATCGAACCGCTCGCTGTTTTATGTCGATGCCGATGGGGTCGAAGGCTTCAAACGCATTTTTCTGCTCAGCCTCAGCGATGGCCGGCGTCAGCAGTTGAGTCAACCTCATGTGGTGGGGCGCGGCGACTATGCGCTGGCTTTGTCTCCCGACGGTCACAGTCTGGCGGTGCTGCGCAGTATCAACTGGTTTGATACTCAGATCTTACTCTTTGATATTGAATCCGGTGATTGGCAAAACCTGCAGCGGGTGGGGTATCCACTGCGTAGTATCGCCTGGGATAAAGGCGGCAACGCCTTGGTATACAGAGGTGAGGAGGGGCAACTTCACCGTTTGCAACTCAAACCCCGCAAGTTAACCCGGCTGACGAGTGTGTTGCAGGAAATCAATTCTCCCTCGGCCAATAGTGGTGGACGCATGGCGGCAGTTGTCGGCGAACTGTTTGAAGAGGAGATCTGGTTCTGGTCCTCGCCCTTCGATGAGGCTTCCAAGCCGCAGCGCTTTGTGGCGTCCAGTCGCCGTGATACCGCCGGTACCTTGCGCCACGATGGCAAGGAGTTGATCTTTGTTTCCAATCGCAGCGGCTTGCCACAACTATGGCGTCGGGATGAACAGGGCACCGAGAAACAGCTGAGTCGCCTGAGCACTTTTTCCCATATAGATGAACTCAGTTATTCAGCCGACGACAAGCTGGTTGCCGGTAGTCTCAACCAACAGGTGTTTGTCCTTAACCCTGAAAACGGTGAACTCAAGTTTTTCCCTCAACTGGGCAATGTCCGGAATGTCAGCTGGGGGCGCAGCAGTAATGAATTGCTGGCAGCGGTTAGTGTTGATGGTCGCTGGCAGATAAACAGCCTGCTGTTGGACAGTGGTGAGCAGCAATCCTTACTGACAGATGGCTTTTCTGCCAAATACGCCGCCGACGGTACTCTTTATTTTACCCGCCTGTACAAGAAAGGGATTTGGCGCCTGAAGCAGGGCGTCGAAGAACTCTTTTATGACCAATATACTCCTCACTTCGGCAGCAGTTGGCAACTGGCTTCCGAGGCACTCTGGTTGCTGCGGCCCAACGACAATGCTATGGGCATCCTCAAGATAGATCTCCATACAGGTAAGAGAGAGGAGCGCGACATTCCGATGGAGAAAGTTTCCCCAAGATTGCTGTCAGTGACAGATGACGGCCAGATATCGCTGGCGTTACTGGGGCCTGCCAATACCGATATAGTTGAAGTAATTAACTGATTTATAAGACATCACCTTTCCGTCACCTTTTCATTATGGTGCTTTTCTCTGCCTGAGATAGCTTTAGGGACAAGTTTGATTGCCTGACCACCAAAGCGCTTGGTTTTTACCCTGAGTACCGAGCTAAACGGTTAAAGCAATCTCGGGCGCAGCTTGCGCCCACCCCTTCCCAGCAGGAGAAAAGATGATGAAAAGTTTGAATCAGTTTGTGAAAAATGCGATTGGGTTTGCCTTGCTTTCTACTCTGTTTGCTTTACCGCTACTGCTGGCGTCGACACCCACCAAGGGCAAGGATGAAGTCAATACGCCATCTCTGTGTGAGCCGTATCCAGAGTGTGTGATTTACAAGATCCCCGATGAGTCCATCAATCTATAACCATCAATGGAGGCCATCATGTTGCAGGTAACTCTCTATTTGGTCGGTTCACTGAGCGCTTTTGTATTGGTGTACTACCTGTTTTTAAACTTGGTTCTTGCGTCCGAAGAATCAAGGTTGCTCGACCCGAAGGACAAATAACCCTCCCTTTCCAAGCTAAAGGGGCACGGTATTAACCGCGCCCCTTTTTATTCATCTGCAAGCTTAGGAGAAGCTGTGACCGCCCACATGCATAATGCAAAAGGTCCAGACCACGAAAGCCAGAATGCCGTGTACCAAAGCGTAAAAAGCCTGATCCAGGCGACGTAAGCCGGCGGCTTGCCAGATAAGGTGCAGGTGCAGCCCCAGCACCAGGGGAAACAGTAGCAACAAGGGATAAAGGGCGAATGGGCTGGCATCTCCCAGCAGAGGCCGGGTCAACAGTGACCAGAGCACCATAAAGGCGGTGATCAGCGGGGGCAGGGCAAGCCGATACTGCTCGGGATAGGGAAACATTAAAGGTCCTTGATACAGCTGAATAAAGGCGGATCAGCGGACGGCTCTGGCAATCAATTGCGCCTTGGCTTGCAGCATTCCCGTTTCTCCGCCGGGCATATGGCCTTCAAAGTAATGTAAAGTCTCGAATTTGGCAAATCTGTGTTGTAGCTCACCCTCATTCAGTAAAAAGTCCGGGTTGCTGGGACGGCCGAACTTGGCCTGTTCTCGAGTAAAGGTTTCGTAAAACAGCAGGCCTCCAGGCTTGAGTTGTTTGGCAATCCAGGGCAGCGAAGGACGATGTAAATAGTTGAACACCAATACCACGTCGAAAGGGCGCAGATCGGGCTTGTCACCCTGCTCGAGGTTCCATTCCAGGTATTGGCAGTGAGGAAACTGGCGCCAGAGCTCATCGAAGCTCTCGGGGTTGCGGTCGATGAAGGTGACCTCGGCGCCCTGTTTGGCAAACCAATGACCGTTGCGCCCTGAGCCGCAGGCCAGGTCCAGCACTCTGAGCTCAGGTGTTATCTCAGTGTGCCGGTCAAAGGCGGTGATCAGTTCTGCGGTATTCATCCTTTGATCTCCTTGCGACTGTCGATTCTGCGTCTATGAACTATAGAGTAATGCCGCAAGCCCGCAGGCCCGTGTGACACTATGACCGAAAGTAAAACCACAGTCACAAGTAACTCACTCTTGTAGGCTGCCAGGGGAATAAACAACAGGATTAGCAGCAGCTTCATCAGGGTCAACACCCCTTTTAGTTGAATAAGCCAGCGCCAATCCCGGACTATCTCCCACAGCATCAGGCAACTGCCGCTGGCCATGGTCATGATCCAATAGAGCTGCCAGCTTTCTCTGGGGACCGACAGCAAAATACCGCCACCGGCACCGACTATTCCCAAAATGTGCAGGGCTCTGAGGCTGGTCTTACAAAGGCGTTGTAGCCAAAACTGCTTTTCTGACATCTGTGTTTTTGCCATGGCGATGATATTTGTGATCCAGAGTACAAATTTTTCGTTAGCTTAGCAGTATTCACTGATTGGCGACTATGCTTGATCTTGTATTTGTCGAGTCTTCTCACATGGAAATACAGAACATCAAAACGTTAACTTCGTCAGTTATACGGTACGCTGGCCGTGATTTGTATCAATATGTGACCAGCTAATCTGCAAAAGTGCACAGAAATGCGGATAGCTGTCTGCAGCAGGAAATTTTTTGTGACTCAGTTAAATATATGACTAAAGGGGTAGTGATATCTTCTGCCGTGGGAGATATGACGTGCTACAGCCTTGGTAATTGGTATAAAAAACTAAAAAGTACTGTAGTACGAAATAGCTATATATGAGTATGTGAAATAATATGGTGGAGGAACACTTTATGTTCACGGGAGCACTTAAAAAAACAGCACTGGCTGCTCTGATTTCCGGCATGATGGCCGGTACAGCTTATGCCGGCGCAGATGTATTGGCGGATTTTCATGGTGAGATGGGCGGTTGCGATACTTGCCACGTTTCCGAGAAAGGCCCAACCGATGACAACCTGACCCATGAGAACGCTCAGTGCGTTAGCTGCCACGGTGATCTGAATGAGATCGCTGCCGGTGAAAAAGATCTGAAAATTTCTCCACACAAGTCTCACCTTATCGGTGAAATCGCTTGTACTTCTTGCCACATCGGCCATGAAAAATCAGTGGCATACTGTGACGCTTGCCATAGCTTCGGCTTCGATATGCCATTCGGCGGTAAGTGGGAGCGTAAGTTCGTTCCTATCGACGTGCAGAAAGATGCTCAAGACAAAGCCATCGCAGCTGGTCCTCGTGAAACTACTGACGTGGTTATCATAGGTTCTGGTGGTGCCGGTCTGGCCGCCGCAGTATCTGCCCGCGACAACGGTGCCAAAGTTATTCTGCTGGAAAAAGAACCTGTTGCTGGTGGTAACACCAAGCTGGCTGCCGGCGGTATGAACGCTGCTGAAACCAAGCCTCAAGCGGCTCTGGGTATTAAAGACAAGAAAGAGATCATGATTGAGGACACCATGAAAGGTGGCCGTAACATCAACGATCCTGAGCTGGTTAAAGTACTGGCCAACAACTCTTCCGACTCTATCGACTGGTTGACCGCTATGGGCGCCGACATGAATGACGTAGGTCGTATGGGTGGTGCAAGTGTAAACCGTAGTCACCGTCCAACTGGTGGTGCCGGTGTGGGTGCTCACGTAGCTCAGGTTCTTTGGGACAACGCTGTTAAGCGCGGTACCGATATCCGTCTGAACAGCCGCGTTGTTCGCGTACTGAAAGATGATTCAGGTAAAGTGACCGGCGTTCTGGTTGAAGGTAAGTACACTGGTTACTACGTGATCAAGGCTGATGCCGTGGTTATGGCTACCGGTGGTTTTGCCAGAAACAACGACCGCGTTGCCAAGTACGACCCTAAACTGAAAGGTTTTGCTGCTACCAACCATCCTGGTGCAACCGGTGACGGTCTGGACGTTGCCATGCAAGCCGGTGCCGATACCCGCGATCTGGAATGGGTACAGGCTCACCCAACTCTGTCTCCACGTGGTGGTGTGATGGTAACTGAGGCCGTACGTGGTAACGGTGCTATCCTGGTTAACCGCGAAGGTGACCGTTTCGTCAACGAAATCACTACTCGTGACAAGGCTTCTGCGGCCATCCTGCAACAGAAAGGTGCCAGCGCCTTCCTGGTGTTCGATGACTCAGTTCGCAAGAGCTTGAAGAAGATTGAAAACTATGTCCACCTGGGCATTGTTGATGAAGGTAAGACCCCTGAAGAACTGGCCAAGAAGATTGGTGTTCCAGGTGCGGAACTGGCCAAGACTATCGCCAGCTACAACGGTTTCGTGAAGTCTGGCAAAGACACTCAATTCGAGCGTCCTAACCTGCCTCGTGAACTGGGTACTGCTCCTTACTACGCCATCGAAGTTAAGCCAGCTGTACACCACAGCATGGGTGGCGTGAAGATCGATACCAAGACTGAGGTTAAAGCCAAAGACGGTCATCTGATCCAGGGTATGTATGCTGCCGGTGAAGCTACCGGTGGTGTTCACGGTGCCAACCGTCTGGGTGGTAACGCCATCTCTGATATCGTGACCTTCGGTCGTATCGCCGGTGCTGAAGCTGCCAAGTACGCTAAAGAGCACTAGGCCAAGCTAATTCTCCGATAGCACGGAGTCGGGGCGTTTGAGCCCCTATTAAAAAAAGCGGACTGTCAGGAGTCCGCTTTTTTCTTTTTATTGCGCTGCATCATGTTTCCGGTGAGATAGCTATTGCCAGGCAAAGACAAGTTTAGGTAATTCACTTACACTTTTAGCTACCATTCCAATTACCGGGTCATAAATAGCATGAAGATAGGTTTTTTTAGCGCCAAGCGTTACGACATGCAGCATTTCAACCGTACCAATGAAGCCTTCGGGGCGCAAATTGAGTACTTTGATGTGCGCCTATGTATGCAAACAGTGAAACTGGCTTACGGATTCGAAGTGATCTGCGCCTTCGTCAACGATGAACTCAATGAAGAGGTGTTGACAGAACTGGCTGTCAACGGCACCCGGATCATCGCCATGCGCTGTGCCGGCTTTAATAATGTCGACCTGGATGCGGCCAAACGTCTGGGTATGAATGTTGTCAATGTCCCGGCTTACTCTCCAGAATCTGTAGCCGAACATACGGTCGCCCTGATATTGACCCTGAACCGCAAGATCCATAAGGCGTATCAACGCACCCGGGATGCCAACTTCTCTCTCGAAGGGTTAGTGGGCTTCAACATGTTCGGTAAGACAGTGGGCGTGGTCGGCACAGGGAAAATCGGTATCGCTACCATCAAGGTCTTGCTGGGCTTTGGCTGTAAAGTACTGGCGTTTGACCCTTATCCCAACCCGCAAGTAGAGGCGCTGGGGGCTCGTTATGTCACCCTGGATGAGATGTACCAACAGAGCGATATCATCAGTCTTCATTGCCCGCTGACGGCGGAAAACCGCCATCTGCTCAACGCAGACAGCTTTGCCAAGATGAAGCCGGGCATGATGGTGATTAACACCAGTCGTGGTGGCTTGCTCAACGCCATAGATGCCATGGAAGCGCTCAAGCTCGGACAGATAGGTTCACTGGGGTTGGACGTGTATGAGAACGAGAAAGAGCTGTTTTTTGAAGATAAGTCCAATGAAGTGATCCAGGACGATGTGTTCCGGCGTTTGTCGGCTTGCCACAACGTGATCTTTACCGGTCACCAGGCGTTTTTGACCGAAGAGGCCTTGGGCGCCATCGCCCACACCACACTGTCCAATGTACAGAAACTCCTCAGCGGTGAGCGTTCGGGTAACGAGCTTTTCTAAGGAAGGTACGAATAAGTCCCATGTGTGCTCTGCGTCGGCTTACAGGCCTGGATGCACGTGGTTCGCAGCAAATGGCCCTAGTCCTTTGCAAGAATTCTCTAAAGATAAATACTGACACCCGACTCCCCGATTGCTAGATTGAAATAACCGCATCGGGGAGATGCTCATAGGGAGGTGTCATGCTGGTTACACAGAGTCTTCATCAACTGCCGACGGCAAGCGGCAGCATGCAAACCCGGGTCTATCGTCCCGATAGTGAGGGTTGTTTTCCCGCCATCATTTTTTACTCGGAAATTTTTCAGGAAACCGCGCCAATAAGCCGCATGGCTTGCATGCTGGCCGGTCACGGTTTTGTGGTATTGGTGCCGGAGATTTTTCACGAACTCAATCCGCCGGGCACTGTGCTTGGTTATGATGACAGTGGCAAGGACAAAGGCAACAGCGACAAGCTGAGCAAGCCATTGGAAGCCCACGATGATGATACTCAGGCGCTGGTGGATTTTATTCGGGCTCAGCCCTGGAGCCGCGGACGGATTGGTGCCATGGGCGTCTGTGTTGGCGGCCACCTGGCATTTCGCGCTGCCCTTAATCCCGATATCGCAGCGGCATTTTGTCTCTACGCCACAGATATTCACAGCGGCGCTATCCCGAGTGCAGCTGGGAATGACTCTCTGAGCCGCTGCCGGGATATTCGTGCCGAATTGGTGCTTATCTGGGGCAAGCAGGACCCCCATGTGCCGAGTGAAGGGCGCAGGCTCATCCAGCAAAGGTTGGAACAATGCCAGACCTTATACAGCTGGCAGGAACTCAATGCCCAGCACGCCTTTATGAGGGATGGCGATCCCCGTTATGACCCGGCGTTGGCGTTGCAGATGTATCAGCAGGCGTTAGCGTTGTTCCAGCGCAGACTCAATTAATCCTGCTTGGGTAACTGCTCCGGTGTTGTCTCTTGTGCCTGCGGCGCCGAGGCATTGCCGGGTGCCAGCTTCAGTACGGCTTTTTGCAGTATCAGGTTGTTGGGGTAGGTAACAGTATCGCCGTTGTCGCGGCGGATAAGCACGTGAAACAGCCCCACTTCCAACAATACCCCGGTAATATCCTCATCCTTGTCGACAACTTTGATCCGCTCACCGACCTTGTAGGGAAACACGAAAAAGATCAGCACCCCGGCGGTGAGGTTACTCAGTATCGACCACTGGGCCACCAAAGCCACCCCCAGCACGGCAAATGCCGAAGACACGAACAGTGAAACTTCCTGATAGCCGAGTCCCAGAGAAACGGCCATCAACGATAGAGTGACAAAGAACAACAGATAGCTGATAAAGCGGGTCACCAGGCTGGTGCGGGCGGCGCTGACCTGTTTCTTGTCCGCCAGGGTTTGCACCGCATTTTTCAGCGCCCGCTGCAGAAAGAAAAACACCCCGAGATAGAGGCAGGCAATCAGAATATTGTGAGTCATATGGCGTTTGCTTCTGTGAGAAATAAGGCGTTTGCTGGCATACTAGCGACTTTGTCACAGGGGATAAACTCCCCAACCGAGAATTATTCAAGCATGTCAGATTATCGCACCTTAGTGCAGCAACAGGATGAATGGGGCAGCGTCGCTGTCCTCGATGATGGCGACTGTCGGATCTTGGCCTTCGGCGAACACGACGAGCAGAGCAAACTGTTGAAAAAGGCTCCCCATGTACCGCAGCACACCTATGTGCAGGCCATGCTGCTGGCGCTTTTGTACCTCAAACCCAAGAGCGCCATTATTTTGGGGCTGGGCGGCGGCGCCTTGGTGCATGCGCTGAGGCATTTTGATGCCGCTATCAAGCTTACAGCGGTCGAGTTGCGCCCCCTGGTGCTGGAGTTGGCCAAGAGCCATTTTCAATTGCCACTGTCGAAAAAGTTGAACCTTATCAATCAGGATGCCAATCAGTTTCTGGCCAGTGCCGAGCACAAGAAGGTAGATATTATCTTCGCCGATCTTTACGGCTCTGAAGGCGTTGACGCCGGTCAGCTGAGCCAAACCTTTATCGAGCAGAGCCTGGCGCTGCTCAAGAGTGAGGGTTTGCTGGTGCTCAACTGCTGGAAAGAGCACAGTCAGGACAGAGGCCTGCTGGCGCGCCTGCAGCAGCATTTCCCCGATGTGCGTGCCTGTCTCACGGGGGGAGGCAACTGGGTAGTGTTTGCCTCAAGGACACCGAAAAACTTTACCAGTGCCGGGCTAAAGCAGGGCGCCGCCGGCTTGTCTGCTGTGCTGGACTGCGATCTCGGCCGCTCTCTCAGTCGCTTCGAACTCTGGCAGTAGGCTAATTTGTAAGGGATTGTTAAGGGCACTAGTCCGTAAAAGCCCTGATGTTATATTTGTCTGCCCTCATTAACGATAAGCAGTACAAATGAATAAAAACAAAAGATTAGCTGTAAAACTTCTGACCCTATCTTGCCTTATGGGCGCTGGGACGATACAGGCCGAACAGTATGAGTTTGCCACTCAAGTCGCCCCGGCCAACACCTTGGTGATGTTCCAGCATCAGGATGGCACCCTTTACTCGGCCGCAGGCTTGCAGGCAGATACCCGCAAACAACTGCAGCGCGCCATTACGGCCGCTAACTTCAAAGGCCAGGAGGGCGAGCTGCTCGAATTGCTGGCCCCCATTGGTACCCAAGCTGAGCGCCTGTTGCTGCTCGGGCTTGGGGGTGCTGAACTGACGCCGGGGAAGACAGTTTTGCTGGGGGGCAAGCTGTCAAATCATCTGGAAGCCGTCAAACAACCCAAGGTGGCGGTATGGGCCGCTGATATACCCAATAGCCAAGGGTTTATCGCCGAATTGACCCAGGGGATCTCCCTAGCAAGCTACCGCTATCGTGACTTTACAGCCAAGTCGCGCACCGAAAAACAGTACCATTTTGCGGTCGCCGAGCCCAAGATAGCCGAGACTAATCACCTCAAGTCAGCAGCGATTGCCGATGGCGTGGCGCTGGCGCGGGATCTGACCAACAAACCTGCCGCCGAACTCTATCCCGAGTCCTTTGCCGATGCGGCTAAGGAACTCAAGCGTTTTGGCGTCAAGGTTAAGGTGTTGGAGCCCAAAGACCTGGCCAAACTCAATATGGGCGCGTTGCTGGCCGTGGGCAAAGGCAGCGAGCGAGGCCCAAGGTTGGTAGTGGCACACTGGCAAGGCAGTGATGATGCTCCGGTGGCGCTGGTGGGGAAGGGGATTACCTTTGACTCAGGCGGCTATAACATCAAGGCGACCGGCACCTCGATTGCGCGGATGAAGTCAGATATGGCCGGCGCCGCCACAGTGTTGGGAACGGTCAAGGCCATGGCCGCCGCCAAGGCGCCGGTTAACCTGGTGGGTATCATGCCGCTGGCGGAAAACATGGTCTCGGGCCGTGCGATGATCCCCGGGGATGTGATCAAGACTGCCCAGGGGCTGACGGTTGAAGTCCTCAATACCGACGCCGAAGGACGTCTGGTGCTGGCCGATGGTCTTTGGTATGCCCGCGAGCAATACCAACCACAAGTGATAGTGGACGTGGCGACCCTCACAGGCTCCAAGGTGCGTGCCCTAGGGGTGGAATATGCCGGCCTGTTCAGTGACTCGGAACCTTTGGTGCAGCAACTGACCTATGCGGGGCAGCAGGTGGGGGAAAAACTGTGGCGCCTGCCGCTGGATCCGGCCTACGGCGAAGAGTTGCAATCCAGCATAGCGGACTTGACCAACACAGGCCGTGAAGGTAGCGCCGGGGCTTCTTCGGCGGCGATGTTTCTCAAGCGTTTTGCCGGTGAGCAACCCTGGGCTCATCTGGACATTGCCGGTAATGCCCTGGTCAGGAGCGACACTCAGTTGGCTCCGGCCGGAGCTACCGGTTATGGTGTACGCCTGCTGAGCCATTGGTTGGAACAGCATAAGTTCAGTGATAACCAATAGATCAATAACTTGCTCGGGAGCGAAGGGTAATCGCTTTTTTCGCTCCCGATACAAGTTCCTCTGAAAAACCGATTAAGGCAACAGCTTTTATCCGTTATCTTATTTTAAACCCTTTGGTTAATATGACTTCCATCGAGGGGCAACAATGAAGTTGACCCGGACAATTCAAACTGAAAATGGGAGCATACAATGACTCAGTCAATCATCAACTCTGTAATCAAACCCTTTAAAGCTACCGCCTTCCACAAAGGTGAATTCGTTGAGCTGACCGAACAGGATCTGCTGGGCAAGTGGTCTGTAGTTTTCTTCTATCCAGCCGACTTTACCTTCGTTTGCCCAACTGAACTGGGTGATATGGCTGACCACTACGAAAAACTGCAAGCCATGGGCGTTGAAGTTTACTCTGTGTCTACCGACAAGCACTTTACTCACAAGGCATGGCACGATACTTCCGACACCATCAACAAGATCCAATTCCCAATGATAGGTGACCCAACCGGTGAAATCAGCCGTAACTTCGGTGTGCTGGTTGAGGAAGACGGTGTCGCCCTGCGCGGTACTTTCGTCAGCAACCCTGAAGGTGAAATCAAAGTCGCTGAAATCCATGACCTGGGTATCGGACGTAGTGCCAGCGAACTGGTTCGTAAGATCCAAGCTGCTCAATATGTTGCTACTCACGACGGCGAAGTTTGCCCAGCCAAGTGGCAGCCAGGCGACGAAACTCTGGCTCCTTCTCTGGACCTGGTTGGCAAAATCTAAACTGCCAGTCTGACCCAGAAGGCTCCGAACCTCCCCCTGCAAGGGTTCGGAGCCTCTTTCCCCGCACTATTTCTGTTTTCCTTTAGTCTGATTCTGGAGTCATCATGTTGGATGCGAATCTGAAAAATCAACTGCAAACCTATCTGCAGAACCTCAAGCAACCAGTTGAACTTGTCGTATCTGCAGATGAAAGCCCAAAGTCCAAAGAGCTGTTGGCTCTGGCACAGGATATTGCCTCGCTGTCTTCCCTGGTCAGTGTGACCGAGCAGTCATTGTCCCGTACCCCGGCGATGCAAGTTACCTCAATCAAGGGCTCTGACATACGTTTTGCCGGTTTGCCCATGGGGCACGAATTTACCTCACTTGTGCTGGCTCTGTTGCACACAGGTGGGCATCCCATCAAGCTGGAGGCCGAGCTGATCGAGCAGATCCGCAGCCTGCCAGGGGAATATCATTTTGAAACTTTTGTCTCTCTGAGCTGTCAGAACTGCCCGGATGTGGTGCAGGCGCTCAATATGATGGCGGCGATCAACCCGCGGATCAGCAATACCATGATAGATGGTGCTCTGTTCCAGGATGAGGTTGAGCAGCGCAATATCATGGCCGTGCCTTCGGTTTATCTGAACGGCGAGCCTTTCTCTGCCGGCCGCATCAGCCTGAAAGAGATACTCAATAAACTGGATACCAATGCCTCTGCCCGCCAGGCCGAGAGCCTTAACCAGCGTAAGCCCTACGAAGTGCTGGTGGTTGGCGCCGGGCCTGCCGGGGCATCAGCCGCCATCTACGCCGCCCGTAAGGGACTGCGCACTGGGCTGTTGGCCGACAAGTTCGGTGGCCAGGTCAGCGAAACCGTGGGCATTGAAAACTTTATTTCGGTCAAGGCGACTGAAGGCCCCAAGTTGGTGGCAAATCTGGAAGAGCATGTTCGCGACTATGAAGTGGATGTGATGGATAACCAGAAGGCGGTTCGTCTTGGCAGCAATGGCCTCTATGAAGTGGAACTGGAAAATGGTGCCCTACTCAAGAGCCGCACTGTCTTGTTGGCCACAGGAGCTCGCTGGCGGGAAATGAATGTCCCCGGTGAGCAGGAATATCGTGGCCGCGGTGTGGCTTATTGCCCTCACTGTGATGGCCCGCTGTTCAAGGGTAAACGGGTTGCGGTGATTGGCGGCGGTAACTCGGGTATCGAGGCGGCTATCGATCTGGCCAACATAGTTGAGCATGTGACTGTACTCGAGTTTGACAGTAAATTGCGCGCCGATGATGTGCTGCAGCGCAAGGCCAAATCTATGGGTAACATCACTATTATCACCCAGGCGCAAACGACTGAAGTCCTTGGTGATGGCAGTCGGGTTATCGGCCTTAACTACACAGACAGAGCCAGTGGCGAGCAGCATAATATTGCGCTGGCAGGTATCTTTGTGCAGATAGGTCTGGTGCCCAACACTGAATGGTTGCGTGGTACTGTGGAGTTGACCCCGCGCGGTGAAATCATTGTCGATGAATGCGGTCAGACTTCATTGCCAGGGGTGTTTGCCGCCGGTGACGTGACTAACTCGGCCTACAAGCAGATCATCATCGCTATGGGTAGCGGTGCGACCGCCTCTCTGGGAGCCTTTGACTACCTGATCCGCCATTCAGAGGATGAATCGGCAGCGGCTTGATGGGTTAACCACTCAACAGCCTTTAGCAACACAGAAGCCGGCCAAGTGCCGGCTTCTTTTTGTTCTAAGGAAGGGGGCGAACAAGTCCCATGTGTGCTCTGTGTCGGCTTACAGGCCTGGATGCAAGGCGTGGTTAGCAGCAAATGGCCCTAGTCCTTTGCAAGAAGCACTTCCCTAAGGTAAACCTTTGGTTCAGCTGAGCGTCAGTCTCTGTGGGTTAATTTAAACCGTTTAGGGTCAATGCCGGTTGGTGGAAAATGACCTTGCCACTCGATTGCCTTGGCATTCCGGGTTTGGAGTAAATAACAATGTCTGCATCTTATTTGGTAAAGAGCGCCTTGTTGCCTTTGCTGTTGGGTTTGGAGAGTCTCGGCGGCTGCGCCGATATTCTCTGCTCTGCCCGTTCTGACGAAGCGGTTGCCGATGGTTGGCAGGAGCACAATCAGTGTGTGCGTCAGGCGGAAGACAACTTACGTCGTCATCAGCAGGAACAGCAAAGGCAGCAGGATACCGCGACGCGCCAGGCGCTGAAAGAGGCATTGGCGCAGCATAAGTGAGTCTTAGGTTCACCCATGTATCCACAATAAAAAACCGGCTTTGCCGGTTTTTTGCTTTTATCGCCAGAACCTTGGGAATATCAGGCTGTGGTATTGATATTGTGGCCTATGTTACCAACCGGAGCGGCTGGTTCCTGTGCCGGTGTGGCGGCCTGAATAAGTTGCAGCGCGATTTCGCCTTCGGCTTCCTGTTGCTGTTTGGCCAGTTGCGCGACTTTAACACCGACAGCGCCGGTATCCATATTGACCGGCAGTGGCTGGGAGTTGAGAGAAACTGTCATGGCTTTCCTCTGGGTTAATGAGTCACGTTGGGACTCGGGCATGATACTGTTATCGGCGTCAATAGCCTTAACTTTAGTCTAATTCCCGCTTGTTGGGCAAAAAGCCAAGCCACCAATGGGCGACTCGGCTTTGTGCTGCGGGTCTATACCTCAAGGAGTGACCTATCAAGCGGCCTTACGGCGGCGCTCCAACAGTTTTCTAATGCTGACAATCAGTATGGTGACGACTATGGCACCGATAATCAGCCCCAATGCCAGGCTGACGCTCTGCAGCGCCGCCGGGTTGACCGCCAGGGTGCCGCCCAATCCCAACATCATGATGCCGGACATCAGCTTCAGGGTCTGGCCTTCTTTCTCGGTCAGCTTGCGCTTGCCGAGAGTCATGCTGAAGGCGATCACTATGATGGCCAGTGGGATAACGTAGACGATGTTGTACAGCACCAGGTACATATAGCGCTCAAAGCTTGGCAGATTATGCATGGAGAGCACACTGGTGTAGATCATAGGGA
Organism: Shewanella sp. ECSMB14102; assembly: GCF_000813075.1. Lineage (NCBI taxonomy): Bacteria > Pseudomonadati > Pseudomonadota > Gammaproteobacteria > Alteromonadales > Shewanellaceae > Shewanella > Shewanella sp. ECSMB14102. Next base: position 66,675 of record NZ_JWGX01000038.1, on the reverse strand, counting down.
AGCCCGCAGTACACAAGAGTTCATAGGCGTTGGCCAGAATCGCCAGTACTGTGGTGCCGGCTATCATGGTCGCCAAACTGGAGGCGCTGGATAGCTTACCCATGCGCTTGATAAGCCCGCTGCGGTTTTCCGCCGACATGGAGAGGGTCACTTCCCCCTTGGTAAAGAAGTAGTCTTTGATGTTGATAGTGCCTGCTATCAGTGCCAGGATCCCCGCCGCCAGAATAATCATCCCGCCATCACTGCCGGCGCCCAATAGCTGGAAGATGTTGAGCCAGGCGGTCATAAACAGGAAGTAAATAAAGCCCGAGAAGAACACGAAGATGCCACCAACCAGCAGCATACGGCCGCGGCTCTTGGCATTGACCATGATGGACAGCAGGAATAAGAGCACAAAGAAGGCGCAGGGGTTAAAGGCATCAACACCGGCCAGAACCAGCGTCAGGATTGGCAGCGACATGGTTTCAGGTGTCACCACCCCAACCAGAGGCAACTCTACCGGCTGAACTTCGGGCTCTGCCGCCAGAGCCGTGGCATCACAGGTGCCGTCGCCACCGTCATTGGCGCAGGTGCCGAATAGCGGCGCCTGGGGTGAACCTGTGCTTGCCTGAGTGCTTGTTTGCCCCGGCATATCTTCCGGGCTCAACTGGCCGCCCGCCTGCAGATAGCAGTTTTTGAGGCGGTTGAGTAGGAACTGGCCCGTCACCTCTTCACTGGAATAACCAACTATCGCCTTGCCACAGGTAGCCATATAGGGCACTGAGCGGGCTTCTGTTCCTGTCTCTGTGGCCAACTGTTGCCACAGCTCCTGAGTGCCTTCGGCGCCCACCATCACAGAGTGCAGCTCTATCCAGGGATAGCGCTTCGGTAGAGAGTCGATGAATGGATGCGCTTCGGCGCAGTGGGGGCAGGTCTTGGACCAGACAAAATATAAAGGAATTTTGATCTGCCCTTGCTGATCCACCTGTTGCCACTGGATCTGCGATGCCGAATTCTCGGTTGCGGCAAGGCCTGCGCTGAAACTCAGTAACAGGCAGAGAAAGAAGGTTCTTAACATAAGCTTACCTGTGTAAGAGGGATTAAATTGTATCTGAATGACCCATAGCCCGGTTCAGGCTACAAGTGCCCTAGGAATACTTTACTCCAAGGCCTTGGTATTCATGATAAAGCAGCATCAAAACTGTTAGCAGACTCGAAAAAGTCCCTAAAGTGAGACACATGGACATTTGTTAAGCTTTGAGTAATAAAACCGCATTCGAATAGTGCCATTGTGGTAAGCGACTTCAGTAATTTACTTTTTTGCCGCTAAACTTTTACTTCACCCTAAAAATTTATAGGACCTCTTATGCAATTCACGCTTAAAACCCGCTTACTGCTGGTCAGTTTGGGCGCCGTTTTGCTTACGGTTGCTGCCCTGGTTGGCCTTTCTTCTTCCTTTATTCGCGAAAATGCCATGCAGCGAACCCAGCATGAGGTCGATCAACTGGCGACCACTTTTGCCGGCGGCATAGGGCTGTGGATGTATGACAGACAACAGGCGGTCAGCAGTCTCAAGGGCACGCTACAGCGGAACTCTGAGGTCAATATCACCCCTTTTCTGATGCAGGCCCATGAGGCCAGCGGTTTTGCGCTGACCTACTACGGCGATGAGCAGGGCAACATGTACCGTCAGGATCCCAGCCTGAATACGGCCGGTTATGATCCCCGGGTTCGCCCTTGGTATCAGGATGCCAAGCGGGAAGGAGCCATGATAATGACGGCGCCTTATGTCAGTGCCACATTGCAAAAACTGGTGGTCACCATAGCCGAGCCGGTAATGAACAGCGGTCGCCTGCAGGGCGTGGTAGCGGCTAACCTCACCATAGATCAACTGACAGATGCGGTGCGAACCCTCAAGGTGCCGGGTGACGGCTATGCCGTGATGCTTGAGCGCTCAGGCTTGATTATCAGCCATCCGGACAAGGAGCTGAACGGCCAGCAGTTCAGCCGCCTTGGCAGTGCCTTCAATCCTCAGTGGCTCAGCGCCAGGATCAGCGCCAATACCCTGGATGAGATGGCATTCGACGGCAGCAGCAAGCTGTTTTACCTGGCGGCTGTGCCTCACACAGATTGGGCACTGATGTTTGTGATGGATAAGGCCAGCATCATGGCCGAGGCCACCGAGCTGGCATGGTGGATGTCGGCGGTGGGCGTGTTGTTTTTGGTGGGCTTTGGTCTGTTGCTGGTATTGGTGTTCAAGAGCCAGTTCCGCGATCTGGAACGTCTGGCCAAGGCGCTCAACGATATTGCTGAAGGGGAAGGGGACCTCTCGGTCCGCATCGAGACCCGTAATCAGCACGATGAGATAGGCATGCTCGCCGCCGGTTTTAATCGTTTTGTTGAACGCCTGCACGGCATGATTTCTCGTATGAGTGATATAGCCCAGCAGTTGGCTGGCCAGGCACAGGAGACCCGCTATTCAGCCGAGAGTAATAGCCAGAGTATCGAAGTACAGCAGGACGAAGTCACTATGGTGGCAACTGCTGTGACCGAAATGGCCAGTGCTACCGAGGAGATCGCCAGCAATGCCGAACTGACGGCACAGACGGCGCAGTCGGCGGTCGGCCTTGCAGGCAGTGGGCAACAGCAGGTGCTGCAGAGCCAGGAGTCGATTCGCGGTTTGGCGCAGGAAGTGGATACCGCCAGTCAGATCATCGCCGAGCTCAATGAGCACTCACAGAAGATCAACAGCATTTTGCTGACCATCAGCGGTATAGCCGAGCAGACTAATCTATTGGCTTTGAACGCCGCTATCGAAGCCGCCAGAGCCGGTGAGCAGGGGCGTGGCTTTGCCGTGGTGGCCGATGAAGTCAGGGTGTTGTCGCAGCGTACTCACGCGTCGACACAAGAGATCCAGACCATGATTGAGACCTTGCAAAAAACCGCTGCCAAGGCAGTGAACTCCATGGCTCAAAGTCATCAGATGGCTGAAACCAGTGTGATGGATGCCGAATCGGCCAGTGCCAGTTTGGCGCAGATAAGCCAAGCGATTACCCAGATATCCGATATGGCCAGCCAGATAGCTACAGCGGCCGAAGAGCAGACCTCTGTTACCAGCGAAATCAACCGTAATACCGAGTCGATTCGTGAGGTTTCTCATACCTTGTCACAGGAGGCCAACAGTGCCACTGTCAAAGCGCAAGAGTTGGCTGAGTTGTCAGACTCGCTGCGCCGTGAAGTGGGGCGTTTTAAACTTTAGTGGCAGTCACTGGCTGCCATCACTCTGGGTTATTCATAACCGAGAGTGATGGCGGATAAGCGCTGATAGTAAGGGGAACGGTTGGGACTATAGGGCCGGTAAGCTCGTCGCCGCTTATCAATATCACCAGAAAAAACGGCGTTACTCGGCGCTGCGCGGTTTTTCTATGGTCGCCATCATTTGTTGGTTATTACACCAATGCAGACTCACTTCGCGATTGTCTTTATGGGTTGCCGTGCGAATACGGGTGACTATGGGGTGAGAGAAGTGTGCTGCGGTTAAATACTCTTTAACCCGTTCAATTCGTCTATTGGCAAGCCACATATTATATTTTTGTAATTCTTCATCACCGATAGAATTATCCATATTGAATTCCAATAACAGATAGCCGCTTGAATTATCACTATTATCGGCAACAATTTTATCCAGTTGCAAAGAATCCCGGCTACTGAAATAAGAGCTGTTCTTGGCATAATCGACATTGCCAAGCAGAACGCTTTTCTCACAGGTGGCTTGGGTCGCGCCGGTAAACAGCAGTAATCCCAGAATCAGGGCGCGCATATCATTCTCCTTTGACTATGACTTTATTATTGTTCTTGTCCACTTTTGAGGCGCAAATTTAATCGATTGTTCAGGGGAAATCAATTTTATGTAACCATCAGTTTTTTCTGAATGACAGCGTCATCATACAGAATAGGTGACGGAAAATTGTCGCAGAAAATATAAGGTTAATTACTGCGACATTTATTTATATCTTGCCAAGAAATTGACTGAATAATATCAGAGCTTCAGTTGATCTTAATATCATTCACTGTGAGCCCCACATCAAGGTTGTTGCGGGTGGCATTGGAGTAGGGGCAAACACTGTGGGCCTTGATCACCAAGGCTTCGGCCTCGGCTTGTGCAAGCGGTAGAGTGACAGTCAGAGATACCTTTAGCCCAAACCCGCCATCTTGACTGACCAGGCCGACATCGGCCATGACAGGAGCGCTGGTAAGCTTGATTTTGCCCAAGCGTGCCACATGTAAAATAGCGTTGGAGAAACAGGCGGCGTAACCGGCGGCAAACAGCTGTTCCGGATTGGCCCCGGCTTCTGTCCCGCCCATCTCCTTGGGATAGCTTAAGGTCAAGGACAGGGCACCGTCATGGGTGGCTACTTCGCCGTTGCGGCCGGCTTTGGCTGTGGCTTGAGTGTGATAGAGCATAATAGTTTCCTTAATTTAAGTTGTGCGCAATATAGTTGCTGGCAATGATATGTCGATATTTGTTTTTGAAGCAAGTATATTGTGCACAATTAAATTGTGTTTAGGGTTTGCATATGTCAAACGAGCCCCTGTGCCTGGAAAACCAGGTTTGCTTTTCGCTATACAGTGCCGCCAATGCTATGGTGCGGGCCTACCGGCCTGTGCTGGATGCCCTGGATCTTACCTACCCGCAATATCTTGCCATGCTGGTGCTTTGGCAACACAAGGGCATCAGTGTCAAGGCGCTGGGTGAGCGTTTGCATCTGGACTCAGGCACCTTGACGCCCTTGCTCAAACGCCTGGAAACAAAAGGCTTGCTGTTAAGAGGCCGCAGTGAACAGGACGAGCGGGTGCGGGTATTGACGCTCACCGATGCCGGACTGGCTTTGCAAGCGCGCGCCGTCGATGTGCCCGAGCAGATGCTGTGTCGCAGCGCCATGCCGCGGGAGGAGTTGCAGCAACTGAAAAGCTTGTGTGACACCCTATGGCAGCAATTGGAACGTTAACGGAAAGAGGCTGATGGAACAGGTTGATCTGGCAATTATAGGTGGCGGCATCTCCGGCGTGGCGGTGGCGCAGTGCGCCGCGGCAGCCGGTTATTCCGTGGTGCTATTGGAAAAGTCCACTCTGGCGGCGGGAACCTCTTCCCAGTCCAGCAAATTGATCCATGGCGGCTTACGTTACCTTGAGTCCGGGCAACTGGATCTGGTGCGTGAATCGCTGCGGGCCCGGCGCGAGTTATTACGTCTGGCGCCGACACTGGTCAAGGCTGTTCCTTTCTTTATCCCGGTTTATCGCGACAGTCGCCGCGGCGCCTTGACCCTCAGGGCTGGTCTCAGCCTCTACGGCTTGCTGAGCGAGTTTGACCGCTTGGGCCGTTTTCGTAGTCTGCCGGCCAGGGCCTGGGGGAGCTTTCCCGGACTCAAGCTGGCAGGAATGACCCATATGTTCCAATACTGGGATGCCCAGACGGATGATGCCTTGCTGACCAAGGCGGTGGCCGACAGCGCCAGGCTGCTCGGTGCCGATATCCGTGAGGGCGCCGAGTGTTTGACGATAGAGCATGAGCCTCAGGGATGTAAGCTGAGTTATCGGGATGCGGATGGCGACAAAATGCTGCACTGCCGCTTTCTGGTCAACGCCGCCGGCGCCTTTGTCAACGAACTGCTGGCGCGGGTGACACCACCCATAGCCCAGACGGCAATAGACTGGGTGCAGGGGAGTCATTTGCTTCTGGATATTCCTGCGCCGCCCGGGGTGCTCTATCTGGAGTCTTGTTTCGATGAACGGGTGGTATTCGTGATGCCTTGGTACGGCAAGACGCTGATAGGCACCACGGAAACCCTCTGCCAGGGACCGGTTCCGCAGATCACCCGAGAGGAGATAGCTTATCTGCTGGGGATCTATCGGCACTATTTTGGAAATTCTGGCAGTTTTATGGGTTCTGTCACTACAGAGGCGCTTGAAGCCAAGGTATTGGCGCATTTCAGTGGCATGCGGGTGCTGCCCAAGGGCGATGGCGATGCCTTTGGGCGGCCGCGGGAGGTACAATTGTACCAGCGTTATTCTCATCCCAGGTTGCTGACACTTTACGGCGGCAAGTTAACCACCTTTCGTGCCACTGCCAAGGCGGTGACGGCAGAGATAAGCAAGGTACTTGGCAAACGCAGCCCCAAAGCGGATGTCGACAAGCTGATGCTGGGATGATTTTTAGGGTGAAACAGGCTAAAGTGTGCCGCTTTTGCCGCCGGGCAAAATTGGAAACTTGGGATATATCAGAGTGAAATGTGATTTTTTTGCGCAGGGCAAGTGCCGCTCCTGTACTCACATAGAAACGCCAATGGCGCAACAACTGGCCGCCAAGAGCGAGCAGTTGGCGCAGCTGCTCAGCCCCTTCACGCCATTTGAACTCTTGGCTCCTGTCAGCGGGCCGTCCCTGGGTTTTCGTAACAAGGCCAAGATGGTGGCACTCGGCGCCGCCCATCAACCCATTCTGGGGATAGTCTCCCCGAGTGGTGAGGCCGTGAGCCTATGCGATTGTCCTCTCTATCCTGCCGATATGCAGGCCTTGCTGCATCGGCTTGAGCTGTTTGTGCGTCAGGCCGGGATCCCACCCTATCGGGTAGATAAGGCCAAGGGCGAACTCAAGTTTGTGTTGTTGACCCGCGCCGAAATCAGCGGCGACTTTATGCTCAGGTTTGTATTGCGCTCCAGGCAATCCATCGAGAGGATTGAACGTGAGCTGCCAAAGCTGCTGGCAGAGTTTCCTGCCATCAAGCTGGTATCTGTGAATCTGCAGCCGGTTCATATGGCCCGGCTCGAAGGAGAGCAGGAGATTTTTCTTACCGAGGCGCAGCGTCTGGAGGAGTCCTTCAATGGCGTGCCTCTTTATATCCGCCCCAAGAGTTTCTTTCAAACCAACCCACAAGTGGCGGCGGCCCTTTATCAGAGCGCCAAAGACTGGGTCAGTGAGCTGAAGCCTGAGTCGATTTGGGATCTCTTCTGTGGTGTCGGCGGTTTTGGGCTGCACTGCGCCAGCAAAGACACAGAGCTTACGGGGATTGAAATCGAGGCTGAAGCTATCGCCTGCGCCCGATTATCGGCGGAAAAGCTGGGACTTGAGCGGGTGGACTTCAAAGCGCTGGATTCGGGCAGTTTTGCCGCGGCGCAGTCGGCAGGAGAAGTACCGGATCTTATGATAGTCAATCCGCCGAGACGCGGTATAGGGGCAGAGCTTTGCCAGGCCATTTCGACCTTTGCGCCGCAGCATCTGCTCTATTCCAGCTGTAACCCTGAATCTTTGGCCAAAGATCTGGCGGCTATCAGCGGCTATAGTGTGCGCAAGGTGCAGCTGTTCGATATGTTTCCGCACACGGATCACTATGAGGTATTGGTGCTGCTGAGTCGAGGCTAAGACAGTGGCGCTTATTCTCTTGGCCAACACAGGCTGATGGCGGCGCCGCCCAGGGATTGCGAACGGCTCAGCTCCAGTCGGCCGCCGTGCCAGATGGCAATTTTGCGCACTATATAGAGCCCCAGGCCAAAGCCGCTGCCATCACTTTGTTTGGCATCTCTGGCAAAGGCCGCCAGTAGTTTTTTCCCCTTATCTTCAAAGCCAGGGCCATCATCCTCGACTCTGAGGCAGTTATGGCTTTGGCTTTGCTCGAAACTCACCTGTATCTCTTTTTCGGCGAAACGCATGGCGTTCTGGATCAGGTTTTGGCAGGCCACATTCATTGCCGTCATATCGAATTGTGCCTGGCCCGGCACCGAGTGAAATCCTATCTGGAAGTCACGGCTATAGAGGCTGTATTTCTGCTCAAGCGCCTGAATAAAGTCAGCGATGGATTGTGATGCATGACATAGCTCTCCCTGTTTATGTTCCAGGCGGGCAAAAGAGAGGTAGTTGGCCGCCAGCTGTTCTATCTCATCTATGTCCTGGGCCAGGCGCGCTGCGTATTGAGGCTCCATCTGTTGCTTGCTCAGCTCAAGGGCAAAGCGCATCCGCGCGAGCGGAGTGCGTACTTCATGGGAGATGGTATGGGATAACTCTTTATGCATCTGGACAAAACTCACTATCTGGTGGCTCATGCTATAAAGCGCCTGAGCCAACGGAAAGATAGCCGAACTTTTACGTATGGTCAGCGGTTGTAGCGAAGGTTGACGGCCAAAGCGAATGGCGCTTTGCTGCAGGGTATGGAGATCGCGAAACACAGGCCAGATAAGCAAGATGGCAACCAGGGTCAGACTGGAGTAGAAACCGAGCAAGATCAAACTGGTGATGTCCTCTTTATCTTGCTTCTCTGTTACCGGGCCAAACCTGAGCAGCTCAGTGCCTGAGCCTTGCTTGTAGTAGTAGAGCTCGCCGCTGGAGTGACGCAGCGCTAAGGTCTGCCCCTCGTTGAGTAGCTGTCTCAGGCTAGTGGGCAGTGCCAGACTGCCGGCGGCAAGAGTCGACAGATGCGCGCCCTGACCCCGGGTCTGCAATAAGTCGTCCACCGAGATCAAATAACTGGCTTCTTCGCTGCGGTATTGTTCTGTTAACTGACCAAAACTCCACAGCAGCAGAGAGCAGGACAGCAGCAGAAATCCGAACAGTCGATAGAACTGAAATTTCATGCCCGAGCCCTGGTCATGGCTTGATTGGGCTGGTAGTTGAACAGGTAGCCCTTGCCATGCACTGTGGTGATCTGCAGACCGCTTATCTGTAGTTCATCCAGGCGTTTACGCAGCCTGCTTACCTTCAAATCTATGGCCCTGTCCAGGCCATCATAGGTACGGCCAATAAACTGCTCAAACAGGTACTCCCGTGACAATATTCGTCCGGCATTGATAACAAACACCCACAGAAGTTCAAACTCCTTGGTGGTAAAGCTCAGCGCCGAGCCTGCCATAAACACCTGCTGCTGGTTAGGGTCAAGCTGTAGATCATGCAGACACAAAGCTTTACGTCCGGGTAGCTGTTGCCGGTTACGAAGTTGAGTACGTATTCGTGCCAGCAGCAAGGGAGGCACCACAGGCTTGAGTAGGTAGTCACAGGCGCCGAGCTCCAACCCCAGGATCTGATCGCCTTCACTATCGCGGGCGGTGAGGAATATCAGCGGGCAGAGATAACAGGCCGCCAAACGAGGGTAGATACAAAAGCCATCTTCACCGGGCAGCATTACATCGCAAAGGATCAGGCTGAAACTGTCACTGTCCTGACGGGCGAGTGCGGCTTCGGCATTGTCCAGATGAACCAGCTCGAAACCTTCGTTGGCCAGATAGGTGCAAATAAGCTCAGCCAGTGGCAGATCATCCTCGATCAGGAGTATTTTTTCTTTCATAGCAGATCCCAACTCAGGCCCCGCCGTCTGCGGCTGACGGGCTCATAGATAGCCACTCTGAGCAAGCGGCTGGCAACTGTGCGGTTTTGCTGATCCCTGAGCTCGATAAGCGTATCCCTGACCAGGCTCAATTGCAGCTTGTAACTGAAGTCTCGGCGTTGATGAAAACAGGTCAAAGGTGCCGTGCTATGGGCCAGCCAAAGGCACAGAGAGCGAGGCTGTTGGCTGTGAAATTCGAGTTGCAGTTGCAGCCTGCATTCCGATTCCTGATTGGTCATGGCGCAGGTATCCGGTGCCAGCCAAAGCTCTTCTCCCAAGGCGCTTGCCCAGGGGCTTGTCAACATGAGTAACCACAGTAGCCATCGACTCATAGAAGCCTCAAAACCGATAACTCAAACCGATGAAACCTGAGAGATAGCCATCCTTGTCTATCATGGGACTGTCGGTGATCCCCGAGTCAAGCCAGGTGTATTCGGTTATCGCCACCAGGTTGATATCCTGCCATAGTGGCAGATTAACCAGCAGACGGGCGTGATAATTGATACTGGCCGAGGGAGTGTAACTCAGTCTCAGCGGGCCGCTTTCTTCCGGCGTAAGCTGATAGTAGTAGCGCACCAGGGATTCACTCTTGCGAATCGCGCCCAGCTCAAGCCCAAGGGCTCCCCAGGAATAGAGCAGGCTCTTTTTCAATCTGAATTGCAGCTCATTGCCGTCATGTACCCCGGAAATGTCCTGAAACAAGCCCAGATTGATATCTGTGTAGGGGGTGATCCAAGTGACGGAAACTCCACCCAGGTAGGAGATGTGGCGCTTGATTTCGTTAAGGGTAGGTTCGCTGTTACTGTTGGGGCGTACGACCTGTCCCTTGTGGGGAGAGAAGCCTATGATGTCGCTTAAAAACAACTTGTTAAGCCCATCAAACTCGAAAAAGAATCCATCTTCATTGAGCTTGGTTTGCAGGTCGAATAGCAAGTTGTCCGACTCATGAAGGCTGTAGCCCAGTGTGAAGTTTTCCAGATAGAAGCGTTTTGAGTAGTAGCTCCAGGATGGCAGCAGGAAGGTTTCTATCGGCTTGGCATGCACTCTGGGATTGTCCAGCCGACCATATCCCAGGGCGAGGGCGAGTCTGAACTCATCCACAGGGACAGTTTCCGTCGCATTTTCTTCAGCTGCTGCAGTCAGGGGCAACTGAAGGCCAAGCATCAATATCGCGTACCACCAAAGCTTCATAGCTTACTTCTACTTCCTGCTAACTTTCATTGAATCTAAATAAACAATTGTTAAAAGTCTGTAAAAATTTAACCAAGTTACAAAATGCTACAAAAGTATTATGTTTTGGGTTCTTTTGTGGTGATTGTATTTGATGTTTTTGTGAATATCTATGCAATTAAAATTGACAGGTGTCAAAAGTGTTGGTAGTCAGCTCAATGCTGGTTGGTTTACTGTGGGTAGGACTATTATTGGTCGTTGTTTTTGTTGCGGTTTATTTTTAGCCAAGTAGCTTTAGGTTTATGGCCATACTCGGTGTTAGCCGTCATTGAATAAATATTAAATGTTTTGCTTATGTTGCTGGGCCGCGCCTGGCGATGGCGTTAAGACAGCCAAGAGACTGTGGTTGATTCCGAACGGATATACTTGCCTACGTGTGGGAAGGTCGAGATTCAGGGGGGGATTTACCGCTATTTTGTCATAAATACAGCTAGTTGAGAGGCTATGGCTGACTCTCAGTTGCCTGTTCATTTGTTTGTCTTGCCGTAAGCCTAAAGACTAAGCCTATGAATATAAGATAAGTGTCACACTTATGTCATACAATGGAGCCAGATCAAACAAGTATAGAGCTAACACAGATGTGGCAGATTTTTGTTCGTTTCTTTTCTTTGGGACTGGTGAGTTTTGGTGGCCCAGCGGCGCATATAGGTTACTTTCGCAAGACTTTTGTCGAAGAGTTGGGCTGGCTTGATGATAAAGATTATGCGTCCTTGGTGGCTTTGAGTCAGTTTCTGCCCGGCCCTGGGTCCAGCCAGGTCGGCTTTGCCATAGGTTACCGCCGCGGAGCCCTTCCCGGGGCGGTACTGGCCTTTATCGGCTTTACTTTGCCCTCGTTTCTATTGATGTTTCTGTTGGCTGTCAGCAGCTATCAATATCTCTCCAGCGATTTATTTCAGGGGGTTATTGCCGGGCTCAAGTTATTGGCTGTGGTGGTGGTCGCCGATGCTGCCTGGGGGATGTTCAAGCAATTTTGTCGCAACCGCACCACTCAGGTATTGGCCTTGTTGAGCACAGTGATCCTGCTTTTATGGCCGGGGAATTTGACTCAGTTGCTGTTGCTGTTTGTCGGTGCCATTAGTGGATTGTTCTGGCTCAATCGTGATGCACCAATGCCGGCCAAGCCGGGAAGCATGCAGCTAAACTGGAGTGCTTTATTGATATTTCTGTTTTTATTGCTGCTTACAGGTCCCTTACTTGCTCACCCTTTGGCTGAACTCTTTAAGCAGTTTTATCAGACCGGCGCTATGGTATTCGGCGGCGGCCATGTGGTACTGCCTTTGCTTGAGAGTCAGTTGGCAAACAGCATAGATCATGACAGGTTCCTTACAGGCTATGCCCTGGCGCAAGCCCTTCCCGGTCCCATGTTCAGTTTGGCTGCTTATCTTGGGGCCGAACTGTGGCTGCAAAATGCCCTTATTGGCGCCTTGGTGGCAACGCTGGGCATTTTTCTGCCCGGTTTCCTGTTGTTGCTGGCGGTGATCCGCGGCTGGCAGGGAATTGCCGAACGCCCGAAAATGGCGGCTATGGTGATGGGGATTAATGCCACAGTCGTAGGTTTGCTGGTGAGCGCTCTCTATCAGCCGGTATTTACCAGTGCCGTGACCCGTCCGGTTGATATCGCCATGGTGTTGACCGGCTTTATGCTGCTTAAACTGTGGCGGTTATCTTTGGTATTTTTGGTATTCGGCTTTGCGGCTATGGGCGCTGTTTTGACTCTCTTTATGTAAGCAAATGGTTTAACTTTGATCTCGGGCATTTATTTATCCGAACTTAAGGTAAACAAAGTTACTATAATTTGTAGAGATTTCATTTCCTGGGGGAAAACCTAAGTGTCCAGTCTAAGTTTACGAAATAAGTTACTCTTACTTGCTCTGTTACCATTGTTGACGGTTTCCATTGTTTTGATGCTGGCGTCCTGGACAGTAGAATCGGATGCGCTTGAAAGCGAAATTACCAACTTCAGAGAAAAGCTGCTTAACGAGCGTCGTCAGGAGTTGATGCATGTGACCGAAGTCGCCAAAGAGATTGTCAGTTTTCAGCGCAGTCAGGGTGGAGACTATAAGGCGGCCTTACGGGATGTTCGCTTTGGCAGCGCAGGTTATTTCTTTGTCTATGATGGTAAAGGTAAAAACCTGTTTCATGCCTTACTGCCTAATCTGGAAGGGACAGATCAGATAGGGATGACAGATCCCAAGGGAACCAAGATCATAGTGGGCTTGCTGAATGCAGCCCGCAATAGTGACGGTATCCTTACTTATTACTATCAAAAACCCGGCACCAACGAGCTGGTGGAAAAAATAGGTTATGCCGCCATGGTTCCAGGCACCGACTGGATCATAGGTACCGGCGCTTATGTCGATGATATTGAGGCTTCTGTAGCAGAGTATCGGCAAACGGCATTGGCAGATATGGAAGAAAAGTTATGGTTGACGCTGATGATAGTCATAATCATCACCCTGATCACCGCTATGCTTATTCTGTTTGCTGCGCAGCGAACAGTGACTCCTATTCGCTACATGCTGGATAACCTCAACGATATCGCTCAGGGAGAAGGGGATTTAACCAAGCGTTTGCAGGTGCGCGGTGATGATGAGATTGCCCAGTTAGGGCAGGCATTCAACCGCTTTGTCGACAAGTTGCAACGTATCATTCGTGACGTGACTACCGCTACCCACGAGGTGCAGGATGCCTCTGGTTCCATTCATGCCCAGACTCAGGCGATAGCGGCGCAGTTGGCCAACCATAACAATGAAACAGATCAGGTGGTGACCGCTATTACCGAGATGTCTTCCACTGCCCAGGAAGTGGCGATGAACACCACCCAGGTGGCGGAGGCGACCCATGTGGCGAGCGATGAAGTGGCTAAGGCCCAGGAGTGTGTTGATACTTCGCTGACCGAAATCTCTACCCTGATGGCAGAGATTAACAGTGCCGCCGATCATATTCAGTCGCTCAACGAACAGTCGCAGAAAATTAACAGCGTGCTGTCTGTCATAGGTGGCATAGCCGAGCAGACCAATCTATTGGCACTCAATGCTGCCATTGAAGCAGCTCGTGCCGGTGAGCAAGGGCGCGGCTTTGCCGTGGTCGCCGATGAGGTACGCAGTCTTGCGAGCCGCACTCAGGCCAGCACATTGGAGATCAACGAGATGCTCAGTGAGTTGCATCGTCTGGTAAGCCAGGCGGTGAGTGCCATGGAAGAGAGCCAGCAAAGCTGCCATCGCAGTGTCGAGTCTTCCAGACTGATTTCCGAAAGTCTGGGGGCGGTGACCAGCTCAGTTACTTCCATCAATGATATGAGTACCCAAATTGCCACAGCTGCCACAGAGCAGAGTTCGGTGACTGAGGAGATTAACCGTAATGTTTATGCGATTCAGGAGATAGTCGCCGAGCTGTTGCATTCCAGCGAAGAAGCGGCCAGAGTCAGCCAGACAGTGTCCCACAGTGGCGATAATCTGGGACAACTGGTGAATCAATTCAGGGTTTAATACCTGTAGCCCTCTAATCTCAATAATTGGGAAAAGAAGAAAACAAAAACGGCGCTCTATATAGGCGCCGTTTTTACTGCTCAGTTTCAAGCTGCCGGAGGTGCCTCGGCGCGCTCAGCCTTGACGGCACACACCTTGAACTCGGGAATGTGAGCCACGGGATCCAGCGCATTAATGGTTAGCTTGTTGGCCGCGGCTTCCACGAAATGGAATGGCAGGAACAGCACCCCAGGCTGAGCCCGGCGGCTGACAAAGGCCTGAATGAATATCTCACCACGGCGGCTTTCCAGTTTGAGCCAGTCGCCCTTGCCGACGCCCAAACGCTCGGCATCCTCAACCGAGATCATCACTCTGGGGGAGCCGAGTTCGTCCAGTCCGGCGGTTTTACGGGTCATGGTGCCGGTGTGGAACTGTTCCAGCAGGCGTCCGGTCGACAGCATCAAGGGGTAATCACCGTCCGGCAGCTCAGCCGGTAAACGATAATTGACCGGCTGCAGTCGCCCTTTGCCGTGAGTAAAGCTGTTGCGGTGCAATACCCGGGTACCCGGATGTTGCTCATCTGGGCAGGGCCACTGCAGCCCGGCCGGGTTATCCGTGGTTCTGCGCCAACTGATCCCGGCGTAGCTGGGGGTCAGGGCGGTGACTTCCTGCCAAATTGCCTGTTCATCGCCATAGTGCCAGTCGGCGCCCATGGCATTGGCCAGCAGCTGTAGTATCTGCCAGTCCGGACGGGCACTACCTGGCGATTGCAAGGCGACTTCCAGTCGTTGAACCCGGCGCTCGGTATTGGTGAAGTGGCCGCGCTTTTCGGCAAAGGCCGCTGCCGGCAATACCACATCGGCCATTTCGGCAGTTTCGGTGAGAAAGATATCCTGTACTACCAAAAATGGCAGTTTTTTCAGCGCTTTGAGCACATGGGCTTGGTCAGGGTCGCTCAGTACCGGGTTTTCGCCCATGACAAACAGGCTCTGCAGCCTGCCATCCAAAATCGCCTGCATCATATGAGAGGCTGGAATACCTGTCTCAGGACTCAGCTTATCTGTGCCCCAGGCCCGCGCCAGTTTCAGCCGCGCAGCATCGTTATCCAGACGTTGATAGCCGCTGAAATAGTTGGGCAGGGCCCCCATATCACAGGCACCCTGGACATTGCTCTGGCCGCGCAAGGGGTTGATCCCGGCGCCGTCGAGTCCGAGGTTGCCCAGCAATAGCTGCAAGTTGGCAATGGCGGTGACATTGTCATGGCCTGTGGTGTGCTGGGTGATCCCCATGGCGTAGTAGAGAGCGGTCTTTTGGGCTGTGCCCAGCATTTTGGCCATGGCCGCTATTTCGCTGCTGCTGACACCTGTCACCCTGGCGGCTTGCTCCAAGCTGTAATCCGGGCGTAACAACTCTTCGCGCAAGGCCTCAAAGCCTGTGGTGCGGCTGCGGATATAGGCCTTGTCATGCCAGTCGTTGAGCAGTATCTGCTGCATGATGGCGTTGAGCAGCATCACATCTGTGCCGGGGCGATGACGCACAAACAGCTCGGCGCTGTCGGCTATGCTGACTCGCTTGGGATCGGCGACCAGGAGTCTGGCCTTGCCGCGATTGACAACCGACTTGATCCTCGAGGCTATGATGGGGTGAGCGCAGTCGGTATCCGAGCCCAGGATAAAGATGAGATCTGAATCCTCTATGCCGGGAATATCATTGGTCATGGCGCCGCTGCCGAGGGCATCGTAGAGCCCGGTGACAGTGGAGGCGTGGCACAGGCGGGCGCAGTGATCTATGTTGTTGCTGCCGATAACGGCTCTGAACAGCTTTTGCAGCAGGAAGTTTTCTTCATTGGTGGCTTTGGCGGATGCCAGTGCACCGAATGAACTCGGGCCAAACTGTTCCAATTGATCTTGCCAGTGGGCGGCAATATAGCTGATGGCCGTTTGCCAGCTACAGGGTTCCAACTTGCCGTTACGGCGTATCAGTGGCTGGGTCAGGCGCTCTTCACTGTTGATAAAGTCGAAGCCGAAGCGGCCCTTGACGCAGAGCATGCCCTGGTTCACAGGTGAGCGCACATCACCTTCGGCCGCCAGGATACGATTCTGGCTAGTGTCTACCTTGAAGCGGATGCGACAACCCACGCCGCAATAGGTGCAGATGGTGCTGGTCACCTTGGTATCGGGTGCTTGTCCTTGGGTCTTGTGGCGGGCATCGACCAGAGCACCGGTCGGGCATACCTGCAGGCAGTTGCCGCACTGAACACAATCGCTGTCGGCCATGGAGACGCTGAAACCGGCTCTGGGGGCCCGGCGTTCGCTATTGCCTCCCGGTAGCGCCGAGAATTGGTCGGCCTCAAAGCTGATCGCCTTGTGGCCGCTGCGACTGTGGCAGATGTCAACACAGGCGCCGCAGCTGATGCAGCGATTGGCGTCGAAACGGATAAAAGGCGCACTCAAGTCCTGGGCAAAGTGTCTGGCCAGCAGCGCCGAGTCGCCACTGCTATCTTGCTCTAGCAAGCCCTGGCTGCTGACCTTGTATTCACTGGCGTAGTCTCGCAGGCGACAGTCCATATTGGCCTGACAGCCGCATTCGAGGCAGCGTTTGGCCTCGGCTTCGGCCATTTGCGGCGTCAGTCCCAGCTCCACTTCGGCAAAGTTACTCAGGCGCTCGGCTACCGGCAGTTCCGGCATCTTGACTCTGGCACTTTTCACCTGTGAGGGGAAAAGACCTTTGGGTAAATCCTGTTGGGACTTGAGCCCTATAGCCTTGCTGGCATTGAACGCCACCGGCGTCAGTGGGCAACTGAGCCCCTGATTGAACAGGGCATCTATGGCCTCGGCGGCGCGGCGACCATCGGCGACCGCTTCCACTGCAGTGGCGGGTCCGCGGCGTACATCACCGATAACAAACAGTTTTTCCAGCCCTGTACTCAGTGTGATGTCGCAGCCGTTGATCGTATTCCAGCGGCTGAGCGCCGGAGCGCCTTGCAGCAGACGGTTTTCGGCCTGTTGCAGAAAGGCCAGATCCGGTGATTGGGACACGGCGGCGATCAGGGTATCAAACTCGCAGTCGAAGGTTTCGCCGCTGGGCTGAGGTCGGCGGCGGCCGGAGGCATCCGGTTCGCCTAAAGACATTTTTTCAAGCGTGACTCGTGCAAGACGGCCGTCACTGCCGGCATGGTTGGCCACAGGATTGGTCAGTAGTAGGAAGTGGATCCCTTCCTGCTCAGCTTCATGAATTTCAAAGGCTTCGGCCGGCATCTCCTCTTTGGTACGCCGGTAGATCAGGGTCACTTCGGCGCCGAGGCGTCTGGCGCTGCGGGCACAATCTATGGCGGTATTGCCGCCGCCGACAACGGCTACCTTTTTACCTGTGACCAGCTGGTGGTCCATTGCCAGATCTTTAAGGTAGTCGACCCCGAGATAGCAGCCGGGCAGGTCACTGCCAGGATAGTCGAGTGGCACAGCCTTTTGCGCGCCCATCGCCAGACAGAGGGCATGATACTCCTCGGCCAGTTTCGGCAGCAGGATATGCTCGCCTATGACTGTGTTGGTGTGAATGCGAATGCCGCTGCGCTCCAGCAGAGCTATCTCTTTATCGAGTATTGCCTTGGGCAGGCGATACTCTGGAATGCCGTATCTTAGCCAGCCACCGGCCTTGGGGGCGGCCTCAAAGATGTCTACTTCATGGCCCTGATTGGCGAGGAAAAACCCGGCGCTGAGCCCGGCGGGACCGGCGCCGATTATGGCGACCTTCTTGCCGCTGGGGTCGGCCTTGGGCGGCTGATAGGGTTCGGCATCGGCCAAATCCAGATCGGCGGCGTGGCGTTTTAGCTGACGTATTGCCAGTGGCTCATCGATTAGGGCGCGGCGACAGGCGCTTTCACAAAATGCCGGGCAGACCCGGCCGATAGACAGCGGCAGAGGCAGCGTCTGCTTGAGGATCCGCACCGCTTCTGTGTGGTTGCCCTGACCTATATGATATAGGTAAGACTGTACATCAACGCCTGCCGGGCAGGCTTGCTGGCAGGGGGCTTCGCAATCGGCGAAGTGATCTTTCAGGATCTGTTTCAGCACTTGCTGCCGATGACTGTGCACTGTCTGGGTATGATTCTTGAGCTGCATTCCGGCGATTGCCGGAGTCGAGCAGGCCAGCAGCGGTCTGTCACCGTCGATCATTACCTGGTCAACTCGGGTCAGTTGGCACAGGTGTTGATCGGCGCCTTCTGTGGTAGCCGCGTGTGCGTCTGTATGGTGACACAGACAAGGAATGTCGATGCCGGCCCGCCGGGCCGCCTGCAACAGGGTCTCGCCCTCAAAGGCGCTGACGGTCTGGCCGTCGATATAGATCTCAAACATGGGCAGCCTTGTTATTTGCTCACCTCGATGGCGGTGAAGTAGGGACTAATTAAGCTGATAACCATGCAGTATATCGATCGAGTGAGTTGCTTCATTGAGCTGGAACAGGCTTTTGCCGGGGAATTCACAAAGCTTGGCGAGTCTGTGCACTTGTCTGAAAAATGGATTTTACTCAGTGTGATCTGGCTCGGCAGGAGATCTTGCTGACAGATATCTGCGCACTAAACTGAGGTGAAGTTGTCGCTTGGGATTTCAATGCGTCAGTCGGGAAAAGCACGCTGGAGTATGTTGCTATTTGGTTGAGGTATGAAGAATACCGGTAGCAGATTCGAGATGATTTGCTCTTGAAAAGGGTACGCATCATTGGCTCGAAGGCCTAGTTTTTGCTTAAAAATCATTGACTCCCTGACAATGGAAATTTCAAATAGATGGCTGCAGGTATCGTTTGTCATTGAAGGCTGCTGCTCGCCATGATCACCTGATTCATTTGTTGATTAAGTTGGCATATTTGATTTTTTGTCACAGTTTTTTCACCGCGGAATTCGCTAGAGTGTGTCAGATGTTTTACCGGAACCGGCTCTGAATGCAGTACCGGCGAAAAAAAATCAAGCTTCTGCCTGCAGTGGCATAGGTTTCAGCGGCTGCTTGGGTTAAAATCCCTCGTTTGCATACGTCCTTAACACCAAAGAAAGTTGAAATCGCATGTTTGAAGTCAATCCGGTAAAAAACAAAATCAAGGAGCTTGCCGACCGCACAATGCTCCTTAGGGGGTATCTTTGACTATGACGCCAAGAAAGAGCGTCTGGAAGAAGTAAGCCGCGAGCTGGAAAGCTCCGAAGTATGGAATGAGCCAGAGCGCGCTCAGGCCCTGGGTAAAGAGCGCTCGGCGCTGGAAGTTGTGGTTAAGACCATAGACGATATGGATGCGGGCCTCGAAGATGTCGAAGGACTGCTGGAGCTGGCCATTGAAGAGGAAGATGAAGAAACCTTCAATGATGCCAACAGTGAACTGGGCGATCTGGAAAAGCGCCTGGAAGAGCTGGAATTCCGCCGTATGTTCTCGGGTCCACAGGACGCTTCCGACTGCTATCTGGATATTCAGTCCGGCTCCGGCGGCACCGAAGCGCAGGACTGGGCCAATATGGTGCTGCGCATGTATTTGCGCTGGGGTGAAGAACATGACTTTAACCCTGAACTTATCGAAGTCTCAGACGGCGATGTGGCCGGTATCAAGAGTGCCACCATCAAGTTCAGTGGTGAATACGCCTATGGCTGGCTGAGAACCGAAACCGGCGTGCATCGCCTGGTACGTAAGTCGCCCTTCGACTCGGGTGGTCGCCGCCATACCTCATTCTGTTCTGTGTTTGTTTACCCTGAGATTGATGATTCCATCGACATCGATATCAATCCGGCCGATCTGCGTATCGACGTGTACCGCGCCTCGGGTGCCGGTGGTCAGCACGTTAACAGAACCGAATCTGCGGTGCGTATTACCCACCTTCCGACCAATACCGTGGTGCAGTGCCAGAACGACCGTTCACAGCACAAGAACAAAGACACAGCAATGAAACAGTTGAAAGCCAAGCTGTTTGAGTTGGAAATGCAAAAGCAAAACGCCGAGAAGCAGGCGGCGGAAGATGCCAAGTCGGACATCGGCTGGGGCAGTCAGATCCGCTCCTACGTGCTGGATGATTCCCGCATCAAGGATCTGCGCACCGGGGTGGAAACCCGTAATACCCAGGCCGTGTTGGACGGTGATCTGGACAGATTTATTGAAGCCAGCCTGAAGTCCGGGCTGTAACAGAGAAGAAGCGGAAAATGACTGAACAAGTATTGGATGAGAACAAGCTGATCGCGGAACGTCGCGCCAAGCTGGAACATGTACGCCAGGGCTGCCCGGCCAATGGTCACCCTAACACTTTCCGTCGCAGCCACAAGGCTGCCGAGCTGCAGGCGCAGTTCGCCGATAAGAGCAAAGAAGAGCTCGAGTCTCTGGGCTTCAAGACCGCCATTGCCGGTCGGATCATGGCCAAGCGCGGCCCCTTCCTGGTTCTGCAGGACGTATCCGGCCGCATTCAGGCCTATGCCGGCAAAGAAGTACAGGCTGATCTGAAAGAACGCTATCAGGGCCTGGATATCGGCGACATAGTTGGCGTTAAAGGCACTCTGCACCTGTCCGGTAAGGGCGACCTGTACGTTAATATGGAAGAGTATCAGCTGCTGACCAAGGCGCTGCGCCCGCTGCCTGAGAAGTTCCACGGTTTGACCGATCAGGAAACCCGTTACCGTCAGCGTTATGTTGACTTGATCGTCAACCAGGATTCCCGTGATGCCTTCGTCATGCGCTCCAAAGTGGTTTCAGCCATACGTAACTTTATGGTGAAAAAAGAGTTTATGGAAGTGGAAACCCCTATGATGCATGTCATCCCGGGTGGTGCCTCCGCGCGTCCATTTATTACTCACCACAATGCGCTGGATATCGATATGTATCTGCGTATTGCGCCTGAGCTGTACCTCAAGCGTCTGGTTGTCGGTGGTTTTGAGCGAGTGTTCGAAATCAACCGTAACTTCCGTAACGAAGGTCTGTCGCCACGCCATAACCCAGAATTCACCATGATGGAATTCTATATGGCCTACGCAGATTACCGCGATCTGATGGATCTCACCGAAGAGATGCTGTCTTCCATCGCTCAGGATCTGCTGGGTGACACCAAGCTGCCTTACGGCGAGCACAGCATAGATTTCGGCGGCCCTTATGCCCGCATGAGCATGCTGGAAGCGATTCAGCACTACAACCCAGACAACGCCACAATTCAGGCCATGACCTATGAAGAGGTCAAGGATCTTGAGTTTATGCGTAAGCTGGCTAAAGACGTAGGGCTGGAAATCGAATCTTTCTGGACCTGTGGTCAACTGCTGGAAGAGATCTTCGGTGAAACCGCCGAGCCTAAACTGATGCAGCCTACCTTCATCACCGGCTACCCAGCGGACATCTCGCCACTGGCCCGTCGCAACGATGACAACGACTTCATCACCGACCGCTTCGAGTTCTTCATCGGTGGTCGTGAAGTGGCCAACGGCTTCAGCGAGCTCAACGACGCCGAAGATCAGGACAACCGCTTCAAGGCTCAGGTTGAAGCCAAGGATGCCGGTGACGACGAAGCCATGTTCTATGATGCCGACTATATTACGGCGCTGGAACATGGTTTGCCACCGACAGCCGGTCAGGGCATAGGTATCGACCGTCTGGTGATGTTGTTTACCAACACTCACACCATTCGTGACGTGATCCTGTTCCCGGCCATGCGCCCACAGGCCTAAGTTCAGTCGCTCGAATTAGACGAGTCAATTCCATGAAGAAGCCGGCCAAGTGCCGGCTTTTTGTTTCCTGTTTTTAGGGCGATTCAGTGCACTCTGGCCCCTTGGCCAGCACAATCCGGTTGCGGCCCTGTGCTTTGGCTTGGTAGAGGGCTGCATCGGCCCTGGAAACCACGGCATCTATATCGGTATCACTGCACTGAAACTCGCTGAGGCCACCGCTGATGCTGGCGCATTCTTCGGCAATCCCCAAGGCTCTGAGGCGCCGGGAGCATTCACTTCGTAAGCGCTCGGCTATGGGTAATGCCTGCTCGGCAGCAGTGTGGGGCATAAGAATGACAAATTCATCGCCGCCGTAACGGGAGGCACTATCCTGGGCCCTGAGATTATCCTGGCAGATATCTGCCAGGGTGGTTATCGCCTTGTCACCCATCAAATGGCCCGAGCTGTCGTTGAGTTTTTTGAGGTTATCGAGATCGAAGATCAATATGCTGGTTGGGGTTCGGTAACGTTGAAACAGGGTTAGGTTTTCTGTTAACAGTTTGAGCAACTTTCGGCGGTTGTATAGTTGAGTGAGCGGATCGCGCTCGCACCTTTCCCTGAGCTCCAGCTCCAAATAATGACGGCGGGTAATATTGCTGGCAACCCAAACTACGGCATCTTCACCATCAACTTGAAAGTCCAATGCTTGGATCCGACCTTCAAACCAGATGGATTCAGTGGGGCCTTGCTCTGTGAGCCCCATAACATCGTTACCGCCCAAGCTATATTCCACCACCCAGAGACGGCGGCTCAGCAAGGCTTGCGCTATTTGGCTCAGAAACCACTCGCACTTGGGGGGTTGGATGACCTGGGAGATGTATTGTCCTATCAAGGCCGTGCCGTCGTGATAGTAGCGACTGTCGGCACCTCCCAGTACCGCGGCATAGCGGCCACTGCGGGTCAGAATAAACACGGGATCCGGTAAAGCGGCGAAGATAGATAAGGTCTGGGACAGAGAAAACATCTTGTCTCCTCCTGGTTTTTTGATTTTATCTTAGTCCAATATATTGAATTTACGGGGCAAAATCGATTTTTTCTGCAGAAACTATACTGAAGATCTCGGTGTTGTTGTATCCGAGTTCAACCTGGAGGCTGGTTTGATGAAAACTTCAGCTCTAATTTTGACTTTGACCCTGTCTTCCTTCGCCAGTGCCACCCATGCCGCACTCACTGAAGCACAGCAGATGATGTTGGATGACGCCCTGAGTGCCGCTCCGCCCACCATACGTGCCAGTGTTACCGTTGTTGATTGGAACAAGAATGTGCTGCAACAAGGTGATGGCAGCTACACCTGCTTTCCTACTCCGCCACAGCTCAAGGGAACGGCTCCCATGTGTATGGACGGCCCTTGGATGGAATGGGCTAATGCCTGGATGGAGAAAAAACCTTTTCAGGCCAATGCAATAGGTATTTCCTACATGTTGGCCGGTGATGGAGGGGCCAGCAATATTGACCCGTATGCGGAAATGGAAACCGCTGATAATCAATGGATTGTCGAAGGACCACACCTGATGATTCTGGTGCCGGATCCCGCCATGCTTGACAGTTTGCCGACCGACCCGGCGCAAGGTGGTCCCTATGTGATGTGGAAGGGCACCCCTTATGCCCACATAATGATCCCGGTTGGAGCCAGAAAATAAAAGTTGATAGTACCAAATGCCGTTCACTTTAATTAAACGGCATTTTTTATGTTTATGGGATCAGAAACTTGCTTGTCAGAGTTCCAGGCCCAGTTGTTTGCTGTGATTTCTTGCATCTTGGGGCTGTTGCAACACAGCTAGAGGTTGGCCGTGTTTGGCTTGCCAACGGTCACTGAGCAGACGCTGTAGACTTATGGCCAGCTCAGGTGCCCGGGCATTATCCGGGGTGTGGATGAACAGATAGGGTTGGCGCCCCTCCTCCAGCCATTGGCATAGCTTGTCCAGCCAAGGCTTGAAGAAACCTTGATTGACCTCGAGCTCCGGGTGGCCGATAAAGCGAACTGTGGGATAGCGGCCGGTGGCTATGGCATGTACCGGCACTCTGGGTTTCTTTTCATGGGCGTCGATGACGGCGGCACTGTTTGGCGGCGCGGCAAATACCGGCCGGGTGTCC
Organism: Shewanella sp. ECSMB14102; assembly: GCF_000813075.1. Taxonomy (NCBI): domain Bacteria; kingdom Pseudomonadati; phylum Pseudomonadota; class Gammaproteobacteria; order Alteromonadales; family Shewanellaceae; genus Shewanella; species Shewanella sp. ECSMB14102. The sequence continues at coordinate 42,822 of NZ_JWGX01000038.1, read as the reverse complement.
ATTATGATGCGGTTGACCGAGCGCTGCAGCAGCAAGCGGTTGAGTTGACGCTCGGTTTCTCCCTTGGCAAAGAAGGCCGGGTGGCGCACCTCGACCCCGAGAGGCAACTCGGATGGCAGTTTGCCAAGAAAGGTGTTCAGCGTCCCCAAGGCTTCGGGGCCAAAATAGCCGGGCAACTGAATCTTCCACAGGCCTGTCTTGGCAAACAGTGGCGACATCACCTGCAGGAACTGCTTGAGTTCATCGTCACAGTGCCTCAGTTGCAACTTGTGAGTGATCTCCTGTGGCAGTTTAAAGGTAAAGCGAAAGTCCTCACCCACGGCATCGCGCCAGTTACTGACATTGTTTGCCGATGGGGTGGCATAAAAGCTGGTGTTGCCCTCCACCGTATTGAAAACCTCGGCGTAGTGCGCCAGACGCTCGGCCTGAGGTGTCCCCCTTCCATAAAGGCTTCGCTGCCACTGGTTATGGGACCACATGGCCAGTCCCAATCTCAGCTCTGGTATCTGTTGCTGACCGCTCACCACGGGCTCCGTCAAATGGGTCTCCGGTGCTATTGTGTCTGCGGTCCCTGGCAGGGTCAAGAGTACCGCTGGCACTATGACTGCCACAAAATGCACAGAATTTCAGCAGAGTTTGAGTTAATAATATATTGAGTTTGCAGTGCTTATTTATGCTTACATATAATGAATCGGTGCATTGTAACCTCAGTGCTCACTGACATAAGGACAGGATGTCATTAAATTGGTTCTATACCGACCCGCATTAGCCTATTCCATTCAAATTAAGGATGATTTATGCCCGATACCCAGAGTGCCTCAGCGCAGGATGAGCCGTCGTTCCTGACTGTGACCCTTGCTGACTTACCCGCCGATATTCAATTGAGATTGCCGACAGATAATGCGCCGAGCGCAATAGCCAGGTTGGCCTTGGGGGTATTACTGCTGAGTGCCTCCATTCTCTGGTGGCTGCTGGATGACGCCAGTGCGCTGCAAATAGGCAATCCCATGGTGGCCAATCTGCTGGCGCTGGTTGGAGTTTTGCTGGGCAGTGCCAGTTTTATCAGTGGCAGAAGCGCAATGCAGCAAAGGCAGCAGTGGCGCCAACAGGCCCTGGAACAGCAGTTGGATCAACGAGTCGTTATCAGTGAGCAAGAGATCCCCGAAGGGTTTGACCTGGTTTTTTCCCAGCTGTCAGCCAGTCGCTTTAGAGTGTCGTTGGAACCAATCAACTGAATGTTGAACCAAGAAAAAACGCAGCCTGAGCGCTGCGTTTTGTGTTTAAAGGTTGGCCCTGGGCGCTGTGCTGGAGCTTCTCCAGTTTATTGCCCCTTGGTTAGCCTATCTTGGTCAGTATCCCGGCCATTTGCAGCAGTTGGCTGAGAATAATCACCACCCCGCACAGCGCTGCCAGCATGAGTGCGGGTTTACCACCAGCGACCCGGTAGCTGCCTGCCGGCATAGGCTGGAGCCGCTGTTTCCAGACCATGGCAACGGGCAGGAACACCGCCAATATCACCAAGGCTATCGCCGCATAACCCAGGGCGGCCATAAAGCCCTGAGGGTAGAAGAGGGCAAACCCCAGTGGTGGCAAAAAAGTGATGGCTGCAGTTTGCAGCCTATGGCCGGCACTGTCGTTGCGGCGCAAAATATCACCCATAAAATCAAATAGCCCCAGGCTGACGCCCAAAAAGGAGGTGGCCAGTGCCAGGTCGGCAAATATGGATACTGTCTGGCCTATCATGGGGTTATGCAGCAGTTGCCCCAGGCTATTGATGAATTTGGGCAGTTCTTTGGAAGCCATCAATTCGCTTTGGCTCAAAGCCCCCTGACTGGCCAATTGCCAAAGTAGGTAAACCAGCAGCGGCATAGCTGAGCCGACAATCATGATTTTCTTCAGCGCCTTGAGATCCAGTCCCACATAGCGCACCACAGAGGGGATAGAGCCGTGAAACCCGAAAGAGGTGAAGATTACCGGTAGGGCTGAGATGACCAGGCCTTGCTGCAACGGTAGCTCCAGCAAGTATCCCCCTTGGGCGTGGGGCAACAGCAGCGCCAACATGATGACCAGGGCGACTATTTTGAGGGTGAATAGCACCCGGTTGATCATATCGACTGAATGGGTTCCTATGGCGACCACCAGGGCGATCAGCAGGGCAAAACCTATGGCGCCTACCTGTGGCGGCAGCGTCAGGTCGGCATAACGAACCAGCTTATCGTTGAGCTGGGCACCACCACCGGCGATGTAGGCGGCGCACAGGGCATACAATAGAAACATCATTGCCAGGCTGGCCAGTAACTGCCCCTTACGGCCGAGCAGCTTGTGTGCCAAGGTGTGCAAAGTGGCATGAGCGGGGGCATGTTGATGCACTTCCAGCATCAACAGTGCTGTGTAACTCATCAATCCCCAAAGCAATAGCATCAGTATCGAGGCGACCCCGAAACCCAGGCCGGCAGAGGCCAGCGGCAGCGCCAGCATCCCGGCACCAATTGTGGTGCCTGCTATGATCAGCATGCTACCAAAGGTTTTGTTGTTATTCATTTTATTACATTCTCAACAAGCATTTTCGTAATAGGGACCCAGGCTTTGGATTTGTGGGTACCCAAGAGAACCGGAAAGCCGGTAACGAAACCTGACAGCAAAGCCACAGTGGCTCACAGGAGAGGGAGGTTCAGGTCATTATCCCCGCCCAAGCCACTGTGGCTTGGGATAGAGATAAAGCTTGTGTATTGGCCGCATTGCGAATCTCGGGTTGTGTTTATAAACCCAGGCCAAGCGGGCCCGGAAAAGTGTGATTCACCTTAGCGGCGCGAAAAGAGGGTGTCAATGAGTTTGTACTGCTGTAACGGTACACTGTGACTTGGTTGGCGAAAATTCACTCGGCTGCAGCACTTGAAGCATAAGGGTTTCACTTCAGCGCCAGTTGTTGTCTGACCAGCTCGACCATTGCTTGGGCGGCAAAAGAGAGTGGTTGCCCCCGGCGCCAGAATAGCGATAGCTCCCAGAGCAGATCGGATGCGGCCAGAGGTATGCTGATCACCCCGGCCACCGCATGGCGCTCGGCAATAAAGCTTGGCAGTATCATGGCTCCTGTGCCTGCTGCCACCAGGGCGATACCAAAGTCGGGATGACTGACCCGAGTCACATCTTTGGGGCTGAAGCCGGCTCTCTGGCAGGCATTGATTACCAGCTCATGCAGGGCGTATTCGGGTTCGAACAGTATCTGTGGGATCTCCGCCAACGCCTTGAGGGTCAGCTCTTGACTACCTGCCAGAGGATGTTGTCTTGGCAATACCACCACCATGGGATCGCGGCGGATCCTGATACCATCAAACTCATCCTCAAAGGAGATGATCCCGGTTGCCAGCTCGATTTCCCCTTTCTTGAGGGCCGCGGTTTGCTCTACGCCGCCGCGAACCAATAGATGCATCTGCACCTTGGGATAACGATTACGAAAGCGGGCGATGACAGGAGCAAAGAGTTCGGCACTGCCGAGAGGGGCCAGCCCCAGATGCAGTTCACCCGAGTTGAGACTGCGCTGCGCCGCCAACTCTCTGAGCATGTTGCGGCGTACATTCAATAGTTCCTGGCCGTGACGGTAGACGACCTCTCCGGCTGCTGTAGGACGTAACTGGCTGCCACGCTTGCCTCTTTCCAAGAGTACAAGATCCAGTTCCTGCTCCAACTGGCGAATGGACTTGGACAGCGCAGGTTGGGTCAGGTGGATCTTTTCCGCTGCCTTGGCAAATCCGCCGGCATCCACTATTTCGATAAAGTAGCGAACAACTTTCAGATCCAATTGAATAACCTTATGGAATGCAAACTATGCTTAATATTCATTTTTTTTATTTATATTGCAAGCCTAGAATAAACACCAGTTAAGTTATTCGGTAAAGATATGCACTCCCTCTGCAAACGCCTTGCTTCCCCTCAAAAAGTGGCGAAAGTCATTTGGCTCCAAGGCAAATACATCAGCGCGACCTTGCTGCAAATTGCAGCTATCTGTTTGCTGGCATGGTCTACTCATGCCTTGGCCGCCACATTGCACTCACCCATTCCCGGCAGTGTGCTTGGGATGCTGGTAGTGTTGTTGGCGCTGGGGCTCAAGCTTATCCCGGAAAAGGCGTTGCAACTGGGGGCTGCCTGGTTGATTGGCGATCTCTTGCTGTTTTTTATCCCGCCGGTGATTTCAGTACTCAAGTATGAAACCTTACTCGAGGAGTATGGTTTCAATATTATGCTGACCCTGGTGCTCGGCAGCGCTTCAGTATTGCTGGGAACCGGCTTTGTGGTGGACAGGGTATTTCGTTTCGAGCGGCGCCTTAATTTGAAACGCCAACTGGCCAAACATGGAGTGCAAGGGTAACGCTATGTCTCACAGCTTACTTGCTCTTTTGAGTCTGCTGATCACCCTTATCTGTTATTACGGCGCCAAGGCTTTATACCGCAGGCATCGTAGCTGGTGGTTGGCTCCGATATTTTTGGCGCCTTTGGCCGTGCTGGCTGTGGTGTTGCTGTTGGCGATTCCGCTGCCGACCTATTTTGAGTACACCCATTGGCTGATGGCATTGTTGGCCCCAGCGACCATAGCTTTTGCAGTGCCTATTTACCGCGAGCGCAAGTTGATCCGCCGTTATCCGATCACTATTAGCCTTGGGGTTATGGCCGGGCTCATGTTGGGTTTGGTGTCATCCTGGCTATTGGTCAAATTGGTGCCTCTGCCGAGCGAACTGAGTCACAGCGTACTGGTGCGCTCTGTGTCGACGCCCTTTGCCATGGAGGCCACTGCTGCCTTCGGTGGCGTGCCGGAATTAACCGCTATGTTGGTGTTGCTCACCGGCGTGATAGGTATGCTGGTGTGTGAGCCGTTGTTCAAGTTGGCGCGGATCAAGACCTCTCTTGGTAAAGGAGTGGCACTCGGCGCTTCTGCCCATGGTGCCGGCGCCGCCAAAGCCAGCGAATTCGGTCAGCAGGAAGGCGTGATTGCCAGTCTGACGATGATCTTTACCGGTATCGCCATGGTGCTCGGCGCGCCTTTATTTGCGTTGATTTTTGTTTGATTTAATCGATTTGGATTCAAGTAGATGACCTGACCACAAGGGTTACTGCCGTTTTTGAGTCTATCCATCACCCGATGGCCTTTTCTTGTGGTGACCGCCTGCATCGTCAGGCGTTTTTCCTGAGCCTCTCAGGTAATATGTTGCTTGATTTGCCGGTGCGCCCCACCGGCTTTTTTTTTGCCCATTTTTTGTCCGTGGGACTATCTTCTCCAATCGCGCTCTGCGGGTTTTCTCCTGCTTGCTTTGGTGCTTCTGCTGCCAACTTTCTCTATGGTTTGCCCCTATGATTTTTTCTGTGGCGGTTTTTCTAGCTTGGGGTTGAGTGAGGCGGAAAGTCACTTTGATGACGAAATTAACAAGCAGGATCTGCAGTAAAATGGCAAGCGGCCTAACAAGCTCACTGCTTTGAATTGAAATTCTGGCTGTTAATACTGTTATTTTTGTATTTTTAGATATATTCACTGATAAATATTTTGTATTTGTTGTGGATTTGTTGTTGTGCTGTGCGTTTGTAAACGGGGTAATCCATAGGGTAAATTTTTGACAAAATTTAAAATGGTTTTAAATCAAGTTTTTATCGTTGATTTTTGAGGTTCTTAACATGTTGCGGAGGCACTTTTTGAGCATTTTATCATTGAACTTTTTGGTAGCATGTTTCACTATCCCTTCCCAGAGCGAACAGGGATGATAGTTGTGCATCAGGAACGATGCCGAATTGGAACGTACAATGGCAATACTCAAATCTCTTTCCGGACGGATCTTTATGGGTCTGTTCAGCGGCCTGTTATTGGGCTCTGTGGTGCAATATGGGCTGGGGCATATCGGTTTCTTTTCCGGCACCCTGGTTGAGGTAGCCACCGCGGCGGGCACCATGTTTGTCAATATGATCATGATGCTGGTGATGCCGCTGGTATTTGTCAGCATAGTCTGCGGTGTCTGCGAATTGCAGGACCTCAAGAGCTTCGGTCGCTTGGGCGGCAAGACCTTCAGCTTCTATATCATTAATACCCTGATCGCTATCCTGGCGGCGGTGTGTGTCTCGTTATTGCTGCAGCCCGGTGTCGGAGTGGATATGAGTGGTGGCACGGATGTGGCCATTACCGCGACCGAGTTGCCCAATTTGATCAGCCTGATTGTCGGCATAGTGCCCAGTAACCCTGTCGATGCCTTTATGTCGGGCAACATGTTGCAGGTGATCTTTATGGCGCTGCTGCTGGGTGGGGTCATCAAGTCGCTGGATGACGCCGGCAGCGCAGCGGTTAGAGGTTTTCAAGTCGCCAATGGGATCATGATGAAGCTCATCATGACTGTAATGCAGCTGGCGCCATTTGGAGTGTTTGCGCTGATGTTCAAACTGGGAGCCACTCTGGAAGCCAAAGTTTTTCTCAGTGTACTGGGTTATATGGCCATCATCCTAACCATGCTGCTGCTGTGGATTTTCATTGTTTATCCTCTGGCTGTGGCTGTGTTTACCCCGGTCAGTGCCAAGAGCTTTCGTGCCAAGACCCAAGAGCAGATCCTGTTTTCTCTGTCGACTGCCAGCTCCAATGCCACCATCCCGGTGACTATACGAACCTTGACCGAAAAGCTTGGGGTCAATAAGGCGGTCGCCGGGTTCGGTGTGCCTTTGGGAGCCACCATGAATATGGGCGGCGTGTCGATTTATATCACTATCGCCATCTTCTTTGTTGCCAACGCCTTTGGTCAGCCAATCTCCAGCGAACAGCTGCCTACTCTGATATTCAGTATCTTTCTGCTGTCTGTGGGCGCCGGCGGGGTTCCAGGTGGCGGTATGGTGATGATAGGCGTGTTAATCCATCAACTGGGCTTACCCGTGGAAGCTTTTGCGATAGTGGCAGCGCTGGACAGAATCATAGATATGGTGTTGACTTCCTGCAATGTGGTGGGCGACGCCGCTGTGTTGACCATAGTGGACCAAACCGAGAAGGGACATCAGACAGAGGCGGTTAACGCCTAATAAAAAATCCGACTATTTCACCGGTCAGTTAAGCGAACAACAATGGATTTAAGGGCTTCAGAGAGATTTTTAAGGAATCCTCCAGAAGCCCTCGTTGTAACTATCGTTCGCCGGATAAGCCGCAATTTTTTTAGGGAAATCTTGAATAAAATACGGCTGATTATTTGAAAAAGTTGTTAATTTATCGGGGCCGGCTAGTTGCCGGATTTTTTATGGCTGACAGCAGGATTTGAGCTGTGCCAGCCGGTTTTGAAAATCACTCATCTGGATAGCTGATGAGAAAGAGCCTCCTGAGCGAAACGAGATCACCTCAAGCGATACTGGATCACTGTGGAGTGAGGTCAGTTCGGCCCAGAGATCTTTATCTGGGCAGGCTTGGGTGGTGAGTGTCGTTAATGAGCTCATGCTGTCCAGTTGCAGGGTTTCGCCATCGGCGGTTCTTAACACCAGCACACTGGGATCTTGGCTGTAGGCAAAAGGTTGAGGCACCTTCACTATCAATCTAGGTTGTGGTTGCTCCACCGAGCATTGTACTTGTAGTTGAGTTGCATCTTGGTGGAAGGATATCTCGTGGAAATGTTTTTCATTCCCCAAACATTGAAATGCCATCAAAGCCAACGCGCTTAGCAGAGGTACAGACGGCAGTAACTTATTCATAGTGTCTCCTGGAAAGGTTAACTAACAGCGTCAAATTAACTAACTTTGTCAAAAGCTTGGCGATTTTATGGCGAAGGTTGTTTTTTGGGTAATTATGATTGTTTTTTTGCCTGTGACTTCTCATTTGCGTGACTTTAGGTTTGTATGCTTTACCATGTGTGGTATTTGCCCCTTTACCCTGTTTGAAACCCATTGTCTGGAAGTTTGGTTTTGAGAAATTGTTTCCAGTGAGGGGTCATAAAGTGGGCCAAAACTGGATTGGAATAGGGCTGCGGAGTCTTGATATGCGCGGGATTCTTTGGGTAACGAAATTAAACCTATGCACTTGAAGCTGTGAAATGCCAATAAAAAAGCCAGCTTGCAGCTGGCTTTTCAATATGTTTCTAGGACTATAGGGTTTAGCCCTTGTAACGCTCGGCGCTTGACAGGATTTCGGCGCGGGCGGCTTCGGCATCTTCCCAGCCATCAACTTTAACCCACTTGCCGGATTCCAGATCCTTGTAGTGTTCGAAGAACTGTTTGATCTGGGCTTTCAGCAGCTCAGGCAGATCGTTCACATCCTGGATATGACCGTATTCCTTGGAGATCTTCTCGTGTGGTACGGCAACAATCTTGGCATCTTCACCTGACTCGTCGGTCATTTTCAGTACGCCAACTGGACGGCAACGGATAACGCTGCCTGGCTGCAGTGGATACTGGGTAGGAACCAGCACGTCTACCGGATCACCATCCAGGCTCAGAGTTTGGTTCACATAGCCGTAGTTGCAAGGATAGAACATAGGCGCAGTCATCATGCGATCCACAAACAAGGCACCTGTGTCCTTGTCCACTTCATACTTGATAGGGTCGTGGTTTTGTGGGATTTCGATGATCACGTAGATGTCATCTGGCAGGGATTTGCCCGCAGGCACTGCATTTAAGCTCATGGAAGTATCCTTAGACTGTGTATAAATCTATTTCAGGTCCAGCCTGAAGTTCAGTGTGGCGCGTATTATAGCGCGATTTGACGGCTTGCCAATGAAAGGCCGCGGTCTTAAGACTAATTGCCAACAGTTCATCTAAGGCAATCTGTCTCAGGCCCTGGCCCATACCGCCAATTCAAGGCTGCCGACCCCGGCAGCCTCAAGCGGCGTTTAGAGTTCAGGCTCACCGCTGTAATCCTGTTGATGGTACTCGAGGCAGGCATCGACTTCATTGGCCGAGCCCAGAATGACGGCTACCCGCTGGTGAATTTGCTCCGGTTGAATGTCGAGAATGCGCTGATAACCTGTGCTGGCCTTGCCGCCGGCCTGTTCAACCAGCAGTGCCATTGGGTTGGCTTCGTACATCAGTCTCAGCTTGTAGGGCTTATCCGGATTCTTGTTGTCAGTTGGGTAGGTAAAGATGCCGCCGCGGCTCAATACTCTGTGCACATCGCCCACCATGGCGGCAATCCAGCGCATGTTGAACGACTTCTCTCTCGGGCCGATTTTGCCGAGCAGCAGATCGGCAATATAGGTCTGCATCGGTGCTTCCCAGAATCTCTGGTTGGACATATTGATGGCAAATTCGGCGGTGTCTTTGGGAATACTCACCGCTTCATTGGTTAACAGATACTCGCCGGTTTCCGGATTCAGGGTAAAGAGTTGCACCCCTTGGCCTGTGGTCAGGGCCAACATGGTCGATGGGCCGTAGAGCACATAGGCCGCCGCCAGTTGCTCGCTGCCTTTTTGCAGGAAACTCTGCTCGCTGATCTCCCCCTCGGGTGCCGGCAGCACAGAAAAAATGGTGCCCACCAGCGAGTTGATGTCTATGTTGGAAGAGCCGTCCAGTGGGTCGAAACACACCAGAAACTCACCGCTGTCACCGACTTCAACAATATGATCTTCCTCTTCCGATGCCAGGGCGCGCACTGTGTTTTCGGCCTTGAGGGCATCTTTGAGCATCTCGTTGGTGATCACATCCAGTTTCTTTTGGGTTTCACCCTGAACGTTTTCCTGGGTGGTGGCACCCAGCACACCGGCCAGTGCGCCGTGTCTTACCGCCTGACTGATGGCGACTGAGCTTTGGGCCAGAGTGAGAAGCAATTGGGACAAGGCTGGGGTGACAGCCTGCTGTTTGAGGGTTTGGGCCAGAGTCTGCATCTTGTTTCCTTAAAAGAGGTCTGAGCTTTTTCTGGGACAGGATCATAACCGAGAACCGGCGATATTTCAGCGGCCAATTGCACGGGTTTGCCGATCCCTTGTCAATTGGGGCAGAATGAGGGCTGTTTTTTGGGCTGTGGCCGGATGCCGTGGCTCTTGTCTCTTATAATTCCGGAAATAATAATGAAAAAAACTTGGATGGCTTCGGCGCTTATGGCGATACCTCTGACACTGGCCAGCGGCCACTCCTTCGCTCTGGAAGGTGGCAAAACGCCCTTAACGGTTGAGCGCCTCTATGCTTCACCGGCATTGGCCGGTGCCAGCCCCCGAGGGCTGAAACTGTCTCCCGACGGCAAGCGGGTCACTTACCTGGCGGGCCGTAAAGACAACCAATACTTCTACGACCTTTGGCAGATGGATGTCGCCACAGGTCAGGTCAGTCTGCTGCTGGACGCCTCTAGGCTCGAAGCCGGTGAACTTTCCGATGAAGAGAAGGCCCGCCGCGAGCGGCAGCGAGTGTATGGCCAGGGGATCATGGAATACTTCTGGGCCGACGACAGTCAGGCACTGCTGATCCCGGCGGCCGGTAAGCTCTACTACTTCAGCCTGGCCGATGCCAAGGTGACTCTGCTGCCGACAGGGGATGCCTTTGCCACAGATGCCAAACTGTCGCCCAAGGGCAATTTTGTCTCCTTTGTGGCCGAGCAAAATCTCTATGTACTCCAGCTGAAAGACCATAAGCTCACGGCGCTGACCCAGGATGGCGGCGGGGCCATCAAGAACGCCATGGCCGAGTTTGTGGCTCAGGAAGAGATGGACCGTATGACAGGTTACTGGTGGGCACCGGATGAATCGGCCATCGCCTATACCCGCATCGATGAGTCGGGCGTGGAGCTGGTGACCCGCAATGAGATTTATGCCGATGGCATCAAGCTGACCGAGCAGCGTTATCCCTATGCCGGTAAGCCCAATGTCGAGATTGCCCTGGGGGTGGTGTCACTGGCGTCCGGGAAGACCCAATGGGTGGATCTCGGCAGTGAGAAAGATATCTATCTGCCGCGGGTGAAATGGCTGCCGGACAGCAAGCATTTGTCGTTTCAATGGCAGAATCGCAGTCAACAACAGCTGGATTTGCGTCAAGTAGACAGCCGCGAGGGCAAAGACGCCGTGACTCTGGTGTCCGAGCGCAGCGATGCCTGGGTTAACCTCAACCATGACCTCTATTTTCTCAAGCAGCAGCCGGGCTTTATCTGGGCATCCGAGCGTGATGGTTTCAACCATATCTATCTGTTTGATGACAAGGGCAAGGTCAAACGGCAACTGACTCAGGGGAAATGGGCGGTCGACGAGATAGAACACCTAGATGAAAAGCAGGGTTGGGTCTATTTCAGTGGCCGTAAAGACAGTGTGGTCGAGCGCCATCTGTATCGGGTCAGCCTCAATGGCGGTGAGATAGAGCGCATCAGCCGGCGTGGCGGCATGCACAATGCCGTGTTTGCCGACAAGGAATCTGTCTACCTCGACTATTTCAACAGTCTGTCGCAGCCTCCCCAGGTGAGTCTGCACAACCAAAGCGGTGAGCATCTGGCTTGGGTAGAAGAGAACGCCGTCAAGGCCGGACACCCTCTGTATGACTATGCCGGGCTGTGGCAGTTGCCCGAGTTTGGCACCCTCAAGACCAAAGATGGCAAGGTGTTGCAATACCGTCTGTTCAAGCCGGTGAATTTCGACAGCAAGGCCAAATACCCCGTGGTAGTAAGGGTTTACGGTGGGCCTCACGCCCAGTTGGTGGTCAATAGCTGGAGTGAGCAGGATTACTACACCCAATATCTGTTGCAGCAGGGCTTTGCCGTATTTCAGTTGGATAACCGGGGTTCGGCGCACAGAGGCACGGCCTTCGAGCAGGTGATCTACCGCCATCTTGGTGATGCCGAAGTGGCAGATCAGAAGACAGGTGTCGATTTCCTGCGCACCCTGCCCTGGGTCAAGGCCGACGGTATTGCCATCTATGGCCACAGCTATGGCGGCTATATGGCGCTGATGAGCCTGTTCAAGGCGCCTGACTACTTCAAGGCGGCCATCAGTGGTGCCCCTGTGACCGACTGGGCTCTGTACGACACCCACTACACAGAGCGTTATCTCGGCCATCCTGACGACAACGCCAAGGGCTACGAGGCCAGCAGTGTCTTCCCCTATGTGAGCAAGTATCGTTCAGGCTTGCTGATGTATCACGGCATGGCCGATGACAATGTATTGTTCGAGAACAGTACTCGGGTATATAAGGCACTGCAGGATGAAGGCAAGTTGTTCCGCATGATAGATTACCCCGGCTCCAAACACTCGATGCGGGGCGATAAGGTGCGCACTCATCTGTACCGCTCGCTGACCGACTTCCTTGAGACAGAGTTGAAAGGCAACTGAGCCGGTAAGCTGAAATTATCTGGAAGCATAAAATGCCGCGCCTCATATGGCGCGGCTTTTTATGCTTCGCCCTCCTTGGGCAACAGGCGTCTGAGCAGCAAGGGGCCGAGCAGGGTGGTGATGGCTATCACCAACACCAATTCGGTAAATACCTTGGCCGGAATGATATCCAACTGCCGTCCCACTTCAGCAAAGACCAAACCGACTTCTCCTCTGGGCACCATGGCGCTGCCGACTATCAGCTTTTTCCGCCAAGTGCCGCTGACCACCAAACCGGCCGCCAGCTTACCGATAAATGCCAATAATATCATCGCCAGCAAGAGCAACAGGCTGTAGGGGCTGAGGTTCAGCTGGCTCAAGTCGAGGCTGATACCCACATAGACAAAGAACACAGGCGCAAACACATCGGTCAGTGGCTGCATCGATTTTTCCAGCTTGTGGGTAAAGGGAAAGGGGTTTTGCAGATACTTCTGCCAGGGCCAGATAAACTGCCTTGATAGCGCCAAACCGGCGACAAAACCGCCGAGCAGCGCCGGGGCGCCAAAAAGGTGTGCCAGCCAGGCAAACAGGCAGATCAGTGTCAGCATGACCACGGCCTCATAGCCAGGGGTTTGGGATTGATAGCTGAGCACTCGTAGCGGGTAAATTAACATCCTACCAAGTGGCGGTGCCAGCAGTAGAAACAGCAGCAGTAAGCCGCAGAGTTTAATGATTGCCAGCGGTGCCAGTTGGCCTTCACTGGCAAAGTTAAACAGCAAACTGAGCAGTATGACTCCGGCAATATCGTCAAATACCGCCGCTCCCAGGATCAGATGACCGGCACTGGATTGTTGCTGGCCACTGTCGCTGAGCACCCTGAGAGAGATGCCTATGCTGGTGGCCGTCAGGGTACAGCCGTAGAAGAGGGCGGCAAACAGCGATAGCTCCAACCAATAGAAGGCAGCCAGGCCGGTGAGTAGCAGAGGAGCGATTATGCCGATAATGGCCACCGCCACCACCTGACGTCCGGCGCTGTAGAGGCGCTGTATCGAGGTTTCGGCGCCAATGGAAAACAGCAACAGTATCACCCCGAGCTCGGCGATATTGGCCAGCACTTGGGTTGGTTCCAGCCAGCCGAGCACTGAAGGACCAAGCAACAAGCCTGCCCCTATTTCCCCCACTACCGCAGGCCAGCCGATACGGTTGCAGCACTCTCCCAGCACGCGGGAGAACAGCAAGATCAGGAACAAGGCGATCAACAGACTATCCATCGACATTGAGTATCCCCCATAGGTGCAATTGTTGATCGGGATCAGTATGGTTTATCCTGCACCAGATTAGAGTCTAAAAAGTAGACAATTACCAGAAAGTTTGGAGAAAACAAATGGGTAAGCTTTTTATCATCGAACAACATGAAGAGGCTAACACTGATGCGATTGCCAAAGGATTGGAGGTAGCGGAATTACTTGAGATGCAACCTCAAGTATTTGCTTATTGCTACGAATATTTCTCTGGTGACGAATATTACAGTCCACGGCTTGCCGGGGCCGCCCAGCAGCGGCTGATGAAGGAGAAGCAAGCCGAGGTGTCGGCTCATCTCAAAAAGTTGGATGCAGAGGATGTGCCGCTGCATATTATCTGGAGCAAGTATCTCTACGAACATGTCAGCAGCCATGCCGGTCGCTATGGCTTTGATATGGTGGTTAAGACAGTGCACCAGAGCGAGCATTTTCTGCCGACCGATTGGCATCTTATTCGCAGCACCAAGGTGCCCTTGATGCTGCTCAGCGATAACCCGATCAAGAAGGCATCCAGTATTTTGATGGCGGTGGATCTCGATGCCAAAAGTCAGCAAAAACAGCGCCTCAATCAACTGGTGTTGCAGCATGGTCGAGAGCTGGCGAAGGCCAGTGGTGCCAAGTTGCATCTGGCACATATTATTCGGGTGCCTAAGGTGATCCGCGATCTCGAGGTGCTTAACCTGCATGAAATGGTCAAGTCGGCCTGGCGCAGACATCAAACCCTGTTGGAATTAACTGGGCTCCCCAAAGAGCAGATCCATATTATTGCCGGCGATCCTGACCTCTGTCTGTATCAGTTGTCCTGCAGGCTCAAGAGCGACTATCTGGTGATTGGTGCACGTCAGCGCCAGGGCTTGATGGGGCGGGTGATAGGCAATACCGCTGAGCAGATTTTGCGGCGCGTACGCAGCAATGTGCTGGTTATCCCAACCGATGAGGAACAGGCAAGCTAATAGCCTGCCTGCTCACAACCCCTTTTTACTTAGGGCAACCAAGGCCTCGGCGGCCGGGGTCAAGGGCAGGTTGTTGCGCCAAATCAGCCCTAGCTGCCAGGTGATTTCACTCGCCATAGGTCGATAGCTGAGCGTTTGCTCGCCGAGCTTGTCGCAGATGGGCTCCGGCAGCAGCGCCAGCCCCATTCCGGCCTGTACCATGGCGCCGAGAAAGTCCCATTGACCACTGCGAAAAGCGATATTCAATGTGACCCCGGCTTCGCGGCTCAGGCGGGTCAATAACTTTGCCAGTGAAAAGTCCTCGTTGTAGAGGATGAAAGGATACTCGGCCAGATCCCGCCATTCTATCGCCTGCTTGCTGGTCAGTGGGTGACCTACCGGCAGACAGACCTTCAGCGGATAACCCTGCAGTGGCGATGAAGACAACTGCTCTCCATGGGTGGTAGGCAGTGCAGTGAAGGCGATGTCCAGGGTGTCGGCGAGTAGTGCCTGCTCACAACCAAAGCCGCCGTATTCATGCATCTGCAACTCGACCGCCGGATAGGTGCGGCGAAACTCGGTTAACAGATCTATGGTCAGACTGCTCATCATGGGGCAGACCCCGAGGCGCAGGTGGCCGGATTTGAGGCCACTCAAGTTACTCAAGTCCTGCTCCATTCTGTGCCATTGACCTATTATCTGACAGGCGCTGGCATGAAATATTTCTCCGGCTTGCGTCAGCTCTACCTTTTGATTGCTGCGGATCAAGAGTTGTTGTTCCAGAGTGTCTTCCAGACGCTGGATCATTTTGCTCAGGGTTGGCTGAGTCAGGTACAACTGCTCGGCGGCTCGGGTAAAGTTACCTGTTTCCACCAGGGTCAGAAAGCAGTGTAAGGTCTTGATTGGTACGTTCATGCTTATTTGGAATTCTTGCTATGGAATTAATTCATTTTACTAATAGACCTGGCGGCGTTAATTTGATCAGCGTCCCAAGTAAAGAGGAAATATCGATGAAAGCATATCAAGGTTTGTGGGTTAGCTCCCTGTGGCAAACTGCCACTGAAACTGAGGAACACAAGGCCAAGCCAGTCAAAGCCAAGTCCCAGAGTTTCTGGAAGCTGATGTTCCACAAAAAAGCCAAAGCAGTCTAAAGTGACCCGGCCCGTGCCGGGTTTCTTTTTGTCATTTTAACTATTTTGGCATAGTTATATCCTGCATGATGCAAGGTTATTGTAATAGTGGATGCTCCTTGGGCAATTTGCCGCTGATCCACATCACCAGCCTATGTTTCATATTGGGGCCATCTTCTTTGTCCGATGGCAAAGGCCCTATCAGTTTATCCTGCACCAAGAGGCGATAGACGCACTCGACTTTTTCTTTCTCCGGCACCTTATCCCCAAGAGGGGCAAAGCCACGCTTGAGCGAGTATCCCAAACCTATCTCCAACGCCAGTTTCAACAGAGCCGCTTCATTCTTGTGTTTCTTCATCTGTATCGCTCCCAGCTTATCGCCCCCTGCTTGGGCTCGTTTCTAAACTAGCGCAAAGTGGCTGAGATTACACTTAAAAATACTGCGACAACCTAAGGTGCCCTTGTACCTTATTTGAGCATAACTTAAGCTGGTTGACGGAACGACAACTCAACTTAGGGAGAGTAGTGATGTCCAAAGTCAAATATCAGGCCAAGGCACAACGCACCTTGACTGTCAAAAACACCTCATTCCAATACTACAGCCTCAATGAAGGGCCCCTGGCGGAAATTGCCGAGGTGGCCGCATTACCCAAGAGTTGCAAGGTGCTGCTGGAAAACATTCTGCGGCATCTGGATACCGACCATTGTGATATCGACGATCTGCAGGCGCTGGCCAAGGGCCGTGGCCGCGGCAGCCAGCAGGAGATCGCCTACCATCCGGCGCGGGTATTAATGCAGGACTTTACCGGCGTCCCGGCGATAGTAGACCTGGCCGCCATGCGGGCGGCGCTGGTGGCCAAAGGGCGCGATCCGCAAAAGATCAATCCTCTGTCCAAGGTGGATCTGGTGATTGACCACTCGGTCAGCATCGACAAGTTTGCCAATCCGGATGCCTATCGGGACAATGTGGCGATTGAGATGCAGCGCAACTTCGAGCGTTATCAATTTCTCAAGTGGGGCCAGGGCGCCTTCGATAACTTCTCCGTGGTGCCACCGGGTACCGGCATTTGCCATCAGGTAAACCTCGAGTATCTGGCCAAAGGTGTCTGGCAAGGACTTGGCGAAGAAGGCGCCACTTGGGTCTATCCAGATACACTGGTGGGTACAGACAGCCATACCACTATGATCAACGCCCTGGGGGTACTTGGCTGGGGTGTTGGTGGTATCGAAGCCGAAGCGGCCATGTTGGGGCAACCCATCTCAATGCAGATCCCGGATGTGGTGGGGTTCGAGCTCAAGGGGCAGCTCAGTGAAGGCATTACAGCCACCGACCTGGTGCTCAGAGTCGTGGAGATGCTGCGCCGCCAGGGGGTAGTGGGTAAATTTGTCGAATTCTATGGTGATGGCTTGGATCAGCTGCCGCTGGCCGACCGAGCCACCATCGCCAATATGGCACCTGAATATGGTGCAACCTGTGGCTTCTTCCCGGTGGATGCGCAGACATTGGAGTATCTGCGTCTCAGTGGCCGAGATGAACAGACGCTTGCCTTGGTGGAGGCTTACACCAAGGCGCAAGGGCTGTGGCGAGAGACTGGCGATAGCGCCCCCGAGTTTGCCGATACCCTGAGTCTGGATCTTGCCAGTGTTGAACCCAGCCTGGCCGGGCCCAAGAGGCCCCAGGACAGAGTCGCCGTCAGTCAGCTCAAACAGGCGGCCGAAGATGCCATCCGTCTCTCGGGGCGCAGCGAGCTTGAGCAGGCGTTTGTACTCGAAGGTAGCGAGCTTGCCATGCACCATGGCGATCTGGTGATTGCCGCCATCACCAGTTGTACCAATACTTCCAACCCGGCGGTGATGCTGGCTGCCGGGTTGCTGGCACAAAAGGCGGTGGAGCTGGGGTTGGAGCGCAAGCCCTGGGTCAAGACTTCGTTGGCCCCAGGTTCCAAGGTGGTGACCCAGTATCTGCAACAGGCCGGATTGCAAACGGCGCTCGATAGCCTGGGCTTTAACCTGGTGGGTTATGGCTGCACTACTTGTATAGGTAACTCGGGCCCCTTGCCGGAGGCGGTCACCAAGGCGGTCAGCGAACAGAAGATCCATGTGGGTTCAGTGCTTTCCGGTAACCGTAACTTCGAAGGGCGGATCCACCCCTTGGTGGAGTCCAACTGGCTTTGCTCGCCTCCTCTGGTGGTCGCCTATGCGTTGGCGGGAACCAGCCGTATCGATTTCAGTCGCGATCCCATAGGCAAAGGCCGCGATGGTAAAGCGGTTTTCCTTAAAGACATTTGGCCCAGCAATGCCGAGATAGCCTCCTTAATGGGCAAGGTGAGTCGCAGCATGTTCCAGCAGCAGTACGCCGATGTGTTTCATGGCGATGATGCCTGGCGCGCCATCGACTCGGGCTCGGGCAAAACCTATGCCTTCGATCCCGCCTCCACTTATATTCAGTTACCGCCCTTCTTCGAAGCCGAATACGGCGGTAATGCGGGTGACATTAAGGGGGCCGCGATTCTGGCGCTACTGGGGGACTCTGTCACCACAGACCATATCTCCCCGGCCGGGGTGATCCCCAAAAACAGTCCGGCAGCCGATTACCTGCGCGGTCATGGTGTAGCCGACAAGGACTTCAACTCCTACGGTTCACGCCGTGGGAACCACGAGGTGATGATGCGCGGTACCTTCGGTAATATCCGTATCCGCAATGAGATGGTGCCCGGGCATGAAGGCGGTGTTACCCGAATGCAGGGCGAATCCGAGGTGCGCTTTATCTATGACGCTGCCATGGCCTATCGCGCCAGAAAGCAGGCAAGTGTGGTTATTGCCGGTAAAGAATATGGTACAGGTTCCAGCCGTGACTGGGCCGCCAAGGGGACGCTGTTGCTCGGGGTCAAGGCGGTCATAGTGGAGAGCTTTGAGCGTATTCACCGCTCCAACTTGGTGGGTATGGGCGTGCTGCCATTGCAGTTCCTGCCCGGGGAAACCCGTCAGACTCTGGGCCTGACCGGTGATGAGACAGTGGATATTCTCGGCTTGGATGGCGAGCTTAAGCCAAACCAGAAGCTGCAGGCGCAGATCCATTACGCCAATGGTGAGTCCAAAACCATAGCGCTGCTCAGCCGCCTGGATACCGGCATGGAGGTTGCTTACTACCGTGCCGGTGGTGTGCTGACCTATGTGCTGGAGCGTTTGGCCACCGAATAGCTCAGCTGGTTCAGTCAAAAACCGCCTTCTGGGGGGGCGGTTTTTGCTATTCCACAACAGCAGAGCAAACATGGGATTTGTTTGCACCTTCCCTAGGAGCCGGGGACGGGGTTTGTTAGAGTAGGTGCAGTTTTTGGCGGCGACTGTTGCGGGAAAGTATGAAAGCTCCTGCCCGATAGCCAACCGCCGAGTCAAAGTAATGAGCCAGGCACTGAGCCAAAGCTCTGAATTAGAGCTCTGAGTTAAAGCCTTTAGGCCAAGGCTGTAAAACCAAAGCTGCAAAACCAAAGTCGTTAAACCAAAGCCGTTAAAGTGAACCGAGTCATAGATGAATCCATGCCCCTTGTGTGCCAACACCCAACCTAAACAGACAGTTCCCGCCAGGGTTGCCAGACGTTATTTTCTCTGCCCAGAGTGTCGGCTCATCTTTCTCGACCCTGTGCATTTGCTGCCCTTGAATGAGGAACAGCAGTTTTACGATACCCACGAGAACAGCATTGACGATCCCGGCTATGTGGGCTTTTTGCAGCGCTTGTTGACGCCGGCGATGACCTTTCTGCGCCCGGGCATGCAGGGACTGGACTTTGGCTGTGGCCCTGGGCCGACACTGTCGAAACTCCTGGCCCGGGAAGGGATAGCGTGTGACGATTTCGACCCGCTGTTTTTCCCCAATCCATTGCAGGCACAGTATGACTTTATTCTCTCCAGCGAGTGTTTCGAGCACTTGCACTGGCCTGCCGCCGAGATAAGCGCGCTGCTGGCACATCTGGTTCCGGGGGGCTATTTAGGCATAATGACAGACCGCTGGCAGAGTGAAGCCCAGTTTTATGACTGGCACTATACCCGGGATCCTACCCATTGCAGTTTCTTCCATCGCGCAACATTGGACTGGCTCTGTGAGATGTTTGCTTTGAGCTTATGTTTTGTCGATGAGCGGCGGATTGCCATTTTTCAGAAAAATTGAGGCATCAAAGTGAAGGGCTGGGAAGGGCAGGCAAGCCCCAATCCCTTTGGGGCTGTACCTTGAAACCGGGGCGCCTCCAGGAAGCAGCGACCCGGTTTTTTCGCTATCAGTTGGCAGCGCCAGTGCTGAAGTTATTTTCCACCAGCGGCTGCTTGTTATCGGCCTGAGGCACATGGCACTGGGTACAGAAATAGTTCTGTCCATTGAGGGTGCCCTTGTCGTCGATAACATGGGACTTGGCCACAGGCGTTGCCTTCATGCGCTTGGCCTTGCTCCAGTCATGGCAGTTCATGCAGCTGTTTTTCTTCAGGCTGATGGGGTAGTCGGCCTTGTGAGGAATGAGCGGCGGCTGCTCGGCGTAGTTGCGCTCTATGGCATTGCCACGCATTGGATAGGAAGGCATGGCATCGGCCGGGCGTACAGAGCTAATCTCTGCATCGCCACCGCCAAGAGAACTGACGTTAACCGGCTGAGCCGTTTCTGCCTGCTGTCCTGAGCAGGCGCTGAGTGCCAGCAGCATCGCGGCTGCGCTGAGTGTTTTTTTCATTGCTTGTTCTCCGCCTTGGTGGCAATTCGGTTGCAATCTATTTTGTTGGATTTGTCTTTGGCTTCACCCTTAGGCGAGAGCCGGGTTAATGGCGTATCAAACTCAAAGACCTTCTTGGCACAGACATCGATACAGCGGCCGCAGAGGGTGCAATCGGTACTGGTTATCGTAGGGTTGCTTCCCTTGAGGGCGGGTTTGAGCACCTGTCGTTCGGGACACACGGTAAAACAGTCCATGCAGTTGTTGCAGTCGTTGGCTCTTACCGCCTCGATATTGACCAGTCGCAGCTTGCCCAGCAGGCTGTAGAGGGCGCCACTGGGGCACAGGTGGCTGCACCAGGCGCGCTCGCTGACGAACAGATCCAGCAGCAGTATCGCCAGTAGCAGCCACAGGCCACTGAAGCCACCGAACAACAAGGCCCGGTAGGCCACGGGAACTGGGTTGAGCCACTCCCAGGCCAACAGGCCGGTCAGTGGGGGCAACAGCAACACCAATACCAGCAGATAGTAGCGCAGCGACCTTGGCAGCTCGGGCAATCTGGGCAGGCCCAACTTGCGTCTGAGCCAGGCGGCCGTATCGGTCACCATGTTGACCGGGCAGACCCAGCTGCAGAACACTCGTCCACCCAGCAGACCATAACCCAGGGCGACAATGGCGGCGCCGAGCAGCAGGCTCAGTTCCGGCAGATGGCCACTGGCCAGGCTTTGTAGCGTCACCAGCGGATCGGCCAGTGGCACTGTGTCCAGTAACAGACTGGCCGACAGGTTGCCTTTCAGCAGCCAGAGGCCAAACAGTGGCCCTATGGCAAACAGCAGCAAAACGCTCAGTTGTGACAGGCGTCTGAGCAGCAGGAACCTGTGTGCCTTCCACCAACCCAGGGTGGCGATGGCATCGGCGGCAAAGGCGTCTGAGCTTTGGTTTTTTCTTCGACTCATATTGCGCCTCCGTTACCCAGTCCAGGCAGCCCTTGATTGAGCATCTCCAGGGTGGTCTTTTCCGTGTCTATGTAAGTGTCGTGCTCGGCGGTCTTGCCGCTGGCGAGTTTCTGCGGCAGCACCTTGATCGCCGCTTCTTCCAAAACGCAGGCATGTTCACACTTGCCGCAGCCGGTGCAGATATCGGCATGCACGGTAGGAATAAACATGGCGTGGTGGCCACTGCGCTCATTGCGGGCACGCTCAAGGGTGATGGCCTCATCGATGAGCGGGCAGACGCGGTAGCAGACATCACATCTCAGGCCTTTGAAGTTAAGGCAGTTTTTCTCATCTATTAGTACGGCTGTGCCCATTCTGGCATCCTCGATTTTCTCGAGGCCGGTATCCAGTGCCCCACTGGGACAGGCGCGAGTACAGGGAATGTCCTCGCACATCTCGCAGGGGATACTGCGGGCGCTGAAGAAGGGCGTGCCGGTGGCAGCCCCTTCAAACCAACGCGCCAGTTTCAGGGTGTCATAGGGACAGGCCTCGACACAGAGACCACAGCGAACACAGGCCGAGAGAAAGGCGTCCTCGGCGAGGGCGCCCGGGGGACGTATCGCCTGGGGCGCCAGCGACTGGGACTTGGCCAACGCTGAAATCCCCAGCCCGGCCAACCCCATCACACAGCCGGCTTTGGCCGTGGTCGCCAGAAACTGGCGACGATTGATGTTATTGACACCATTGCGTTTGTCACCCATTACTGCTGCCTCACGCCTTCATCACTTTGACCGGACACTTCTTGTAGTCTGTCTCTTTGGACAGAGGGTCGGTGGCGTCCAGTACCAGCTTGTTGACCAATTGACGGGCATCGAAGAAGGGCATGAACACCACACCTTTGGGCGGCTTGTTACGGCCCTTGGTTTCAACCCGGGTCTTCACTTCGCCGCGAGGCGAGGCGACGATGACTTCATCACCACGCTTGAGGCCACGGCTCTTGGCGTCATCAGGATGCATGAAGATCTGTGCATCCGGATAGGCGCGGTACAACTCGGGCACCCTGGCGGTCATTGAACCTGTGTGCCAGTGCTCCAGCACCCGACCTGTGCTCATCCACAGATCATATTCACTGTTGGGTTCTTCGGCGGCCGGTTCGTAGGGCAGGGCGAAGATCACCGCCTTGCCATCCGGCTTGCCGTAGAACTGATAGCCTGAACCCGGTTTAACATAAGGGTCAGAACCTTCAACGAAGCGGCGCAGGGTTTCCTTGCCATCCACTACCGGCCAGCGCAGACCACGGGTTTCGTGGTAGCGGTCGAACTGGGCCAGATCGTGACCATGGCCGCGACCGAAGGCGGCGTATTCTTCGAAGATCCCCTTCTGCACATAGAAGCCGAAGTGTTCAGATTCATCGTTGAGTTCGGCCTGACAGTCGCTGGCGGGGAACTTGTTGATCACGCCGTTGGCGAACAGCACTTCATAGAGGTTCTTGCCGGCGTATTCAGGTTTCTTGGCAATCAGTTCGGCGGGCCAGACTTCCTCTACCTTGAAGCGCTTGGCGAACTCCATCAGCTGCCACAGATCCGACTTGGCACCTTCAGGGGCTTTCACCTGCTGGTGCCACATATGGGTGCGGCGCTCGGCGTTACCATAGGCACCTTCTTTCTCGACCCACATGGCGGTAGGCAGGATCAGGTCGGCCGCCATGGCGGTGACTGTTGGGTATGGATCTGACACCACGATAAAGTTTTCCGGGTTACGGAAACCGGGATAGATTTCATCGTTGATATTGGGGCCGGCCTGCATATTGTTGGTACACATGGTCCAGTAGCAGTTGAGCTTGCCGTCTTTCAGCATCCGGCTCTGCAACACGGCGTGGAAACCGGGCTTGGGCGGAATAGTGCCTTCAGGCAGCTGCCAGGCCTTTTCTGTGATGGCGCGGTGTTTGTCGTTGTTGACCACCATATCGGCGGGCAGACGGTGGGCAAAGGTGCCGACTTCACGGGCGGTACCACAGGCTGAGGGTTGGCCTGTGAGAGAGAAGGGGCTGTTACCCGGAGTGGCAATCTTGCCGGTCAACAGGTGCAGGTTATAGAGCATGTTGTTGGCCCAAACCCCACGCACGTGTTGGTTGATACCCATGGTCCACAGGCTCATTACCTTGACCTTGGGATCGGCATAGGCCTTGGCCAGCTCCAGCAGGCGCTCTTTTTCCACGCCGCTCATCTCGCTGGCGTATTCCAGAGTGTAGCGGCTGACAAACTTGGCGTACTCATCGAAGCTGATATCGCTGAACTTGCCGTTACCCGGATTCTTGGCTTTTTTCTCCAGCGGATGATCCGGACGCAGGCCATAACCTATGTCATCCACACCCAGAGCAAACTTGGTGTGCTTGTTGACGAAGTCCTTGTTGACCGCGTCGTTTTGGATGATGTAGTTGGCGATATAGTTGAGGATGACCAGATCGGACTGAGGCTTGAACACTATCGGGTTGTCGGCCAAATCGAACGAGCGGTTCTCGAAGGTAGACAGTACATGCACCTTGCCGTCGGGGTGGCTCAGACGGCGATCCGACAGGCGGGCCCAGAGGATGGGGTGCATCTCGGCCATGTTGGCGCCCCAGAGCACAAAGTGATCGGCGGCTTCCAGGTCGTCATAACAACCCATGGGTTCATCGATACCAAAGGTACGCATAAAGCCGACCACGGCCGAGGCCATACAGTGGCGGGCATTGGGGTCGATATTGTTGGTACGGAAACCTGCCTTGTGCAGCTTGGAGGCGGCGTAGCCTTCCCAGATGGTCCACTGGCCTGAGCCGAACATGCCCACAGAAGTCGGGCCCTTGGTGTTGAGCGAGTGCTTCCACTTTTCTGCCATCACATCGAAGGCCTTGTCCCAGCTCACCGGGGTGAACTCACCCTCTTTGGCATACTGGCCGTCTTTCATCCGCAGCAGTGGAGTGGTCAGACGGTCTTTTCCGTACATGATTTTCGACAGGAAGTAGCCCTTGATGCAGTTCAGGCCCTTATTGACCGGGCTCTCAGGATCGCCCTTGGTGGCGACGACCTTGCCCTCTTTTGTGCCTACCAGCACAGAGCAGCCGACACCGCAGAATCGGCAGGGGGCCTTGTCCCATTTGATATTGTCTTTCTGCTCAGCGGCTTCGACGACTTTCACTGGCAGAGTGACTCCAACGGCCGTGGCGGCGGCAACGGCGGCGTTGGCTTTAAGAAACTCGCGGCGGCTTATGCTCATGGTGTTTCCTCACTCTTTATTTCTTTTGTTTGACTGACAGGCTCAGAATCGACCTGATGATAGATAAGACTGCTGGACAGTATCCCGGGCAGACAGTTGATTGCTTCGACGTTATCCAGGATCTCGCCCTGGCTTTCGCCTTCGAGGGTGACTACCAATTTGCCTTCTGGGCTGCTGGCGTGGACTTCGGCGCCTTCAAGGGCCTGGATGGCAGTGGTTACCGCCTCCAGGGTTCCCGGAGCGGCATGCACCACCAGACTGGTGACATGGTATTCCATCTCTGTTTGTTGCTTCATTGAGGCTCACCTCGACAGGTAAGGGCGACAGGCACGGCATGGGCCGAGTCACCGGAACTGAATCAAAGTCTAGACCTCATTAAAAATGTGGGTATACCTCTTGAGAGGTAATGAAAGCGATTGGCGATCCGGATCAACATTTTCAATGTGATCTGAATCCAAGTTTGAAATTTAAACAGATTAGCCGCTTGACTCTTGCAATATTAATGCAACGCCATTTTGAGAATAGTTCTTGTTTACTACCTAAAGAGGGTTATGCAAACGGACGGATACCATTGCCGATAAGCGATTTTTCAAACTGTCTTTCAGGAGGTTATCTGCCCTAGATGCTTAGCGGCTCGGTTATCGAACACTCATACATCGACAACCTAGCCCGATAGCTGGGTTATTCAATAGCCGGTCAGCTCCATATAACCCATGCCGGTTTGTGTGCCCTTGATGGTGATTGGCCCCTCCCAGTAGGGGATAGACAGGTTCATGGCGGCATTGGGATTGAGGGCTTCCAGAGTCAGTGACAGAGACTCTCCCGGCAGCTCCAGTTGCCAGGCTACAGGGTAGCGACCGCTGGCCGTTTGTTGCCAGTCCTTGACGCTGAGGCTGATATCATCGAGCGCCAGCGGGTGGCCACTGCCGTCGGGATACATGCGCTTGCCGCTGAAAAAGGCTTTGTTTTCCTGCTCTCTGAGCTGAAACAGCATCAGGGCCGAGCCGTCATCGAGCCGCAAGGCGAACCAGTCCCAGCCCTGTTGGCCGCGACTGAGAAATTCTGAGCTCCACTCCCTATCGAGCCAGGCATTGCCGGATACCTGCAGCCATTGGTCTTTGTGGCGCACTCTGCCTTCGACCCGAATAAAGGGCTGGCTGTAGTAGTAAGAGGCCACAGTGCCGGCGGCATTTTTACGGCTGAAACCCTTTTCTCCCTGAGGCTGCAGCTCGGCTTGGCTATCGAGTTGCAGCTCGAAGGCAAAGTCCTCTTCGCTGACCTGTAAACTGGCGGGA
Source organism: Shewanella sp. ECSMB14102 (assembly GCF_000813075.1). Classification (NCBI taxonomy): domain Bacteria; kingdom Pseudomonadati; phylum Pseudomonadota; class Gammaproteobacteria; order Alteromonadales; family Shewanellaceae; genus Shewanella; species Shewanella sp. ECSMB14102. The sequence goes on along the minus strand of NZ_JWGX01000038.1, from coordinate 17,065 downwards.
AACAGCCCGCTATTGGGGCCACTTGCCGCCCGGCTTTGCCAGCGCCAGTTATCGAGCCAGACCCTGAGCGGCAAGCCCACGGCTCCGGCTTGAGTTTTGTCCTGGGCTCCCTGGGGATAGGCTGCTTTGCCTTGGGGCGCGGCAAGCGCGCCCCTGGCCCAGCGCTCGGCGCTTTGGTGACTATGCTGAAAACTGAGTGCGCTGTGAGCCATATAAAGCTGATTCGTCGCCCAGGGAGAGCTGGATTCAGGTTCATCCGGGGAAAGGGCAATACGAAACTGAGTCCATTGCAGTCCGAGGGGCTCACCGCTTTGCGTGGTCAGATTGGCGGTCAGATACCACCACTCCTGGCGAAACTTGGGGTGGGATAAGTGATCTTCCGGAAATTGCAGCGCCGCACCTGGCTCGACTTTCGCATAGCCTTCGCTCGCTGTACCCATCACCCGGCTCATGGCCCGTGAGTCTTGCTGCTGAGCCTGGTCTTGATGAGCCTTATCGCAGCCATTCAGCGCAGCGCCGCCCAGCAGTAGTCCCGCTAACAAGGGCGCGGCGACAGGCCATCGCATTGTAATCAATCGCATTAGAGCACCTCCTGTTGCAGACTGGAGACCAGAGAGCGGCGGCTCTGCCAATAGAGGGGAACTATCACCGCCAGGATGCAGCACAGCAGCGACAAAAGCACCACCCGGCCATAGGCCAGCCAGTCCCACTGCATGGCTATGGTCCAGCCGAAGGCCTGCAGCGTCACCTTATGGATAAGCAGGTATCCGAGAATCGCCCCCATGGGCAGGGCCAACAGACAGGTGAGCAGCACCACCAGCAGCATCTGCAATAGCAACATAGACAAAAGCCGGCCACGGGTAAGCCCGAGCGAGCGTAACATGGCGAGGCTCGCCTGGCGGGATTGGGTCAGCATCAGTACGGCACTGAAAAGCCCCACGGCGGCCACCAGTAAGGTCAGGGTGTTGAGTACCAGGGTAATGCTGAAGGTCTTGTTGAAGACCCGAATTGCCTCGTCGCGAATTTTTTGCTGGCTGTAGACCTGTACCGGACTGAGTCCGAGCTCTTGAATGAGGGTGCGCTCGAGGGCGGCAATGCTTGTGAGTCCTGCCCCCTTGGCGCTTTCTGCACTTGTTGCTATGCCACTCACAGCCAGGCTAACGGCTTCAGTTGGCAGCTTAAGCTGTTGCCAGAGGGATTGCGCCAGCAGGACCTCACCCTTGGGATTACCATAGTCGTAATAGATGGCGCTGATGGGCAGGGTCAGTGGTGTCTTGCAGTCCTTATCCGGGCAGAGACTGAGCTGGTCGCCCGGCGCCAGCCCCAGGGTCAGCGCCAAGGGCTCGCTGATAGCCAGAGCCTGGCCTTGGATCACAGTCAGCAGCGCTTGCTGTTGCTGGTTTTGGGCTCCTTGCACCTGTTCCTGGGAAGCAACTTGTTCTTTGGAGGCAACTTGGGCCGAGGTCTTCAGCGCCGTGGTGCGCGCGATAGAGTCGGCGTCCCGGCTGATAAGGTTTATCTCCAGTGCATTGCCGCTCCCCTTGGCATAGAAGGGCGCCTGCCATTGGTAGAAGTGAGCCAGTCCGGGGGCTTGCTGCTCAAGAAAATGCTCCAGATTCGCCATATTGCCGGCGCCCGGGCGGATATAAAGCTCGGCATGCAGGCGGGTGTCGAGCCAACTTCTGAGGGTCTTGTCAAAGCTGCCTACCAGGGTATTCATAGCGATATTGGCACACAGGGCCAGTAGCAACGCCATCATGGCCAGCGCCAGCGGTGCCACCAGCTCTCGGGTATCGGCGATGGCGTACTTGCTGAGCCCGGACGGAAACAGCCGCGCCAATAGCCCGAGTAAAGACTGCAACAGTTGCGGCAACAGCAGCGGGATAGCCAGGGTCAAGAGCCCCATCAAGCCCAGGCTGTGTTGGTGGGTTTGGCTCAAGGGGTAAAGCAGCGCCGTCAGGGCAAGCAGCGCAACCCCGATGAGAAACAGGCGTTTGTGCATGCTTCTGTGTCTGTGGGCATGCCATTGGCTCTGGGTATTTTGTGCCAGGCTCTGATGACAAAGCTCAAGATACAGGGGCACGCAGGCCAGCAGTGCGGCGATAAGTGTCAGACCGGCACCTTCAGCCAGCCATTGCCAGCGCCAGTTCCCCGGCAGCAGAGTCGCACCATAGAGCTGCTCCAAGGTCAGCGCCACCATGGGCTGCAGCCACTGGCTGAGCTGCAGCGCCAGAATAAAGCCGCTGGCCGAGCCGATGAACACCAGCAACAACAACTCCAGCAGTAGCGCCAGCATCAGGGCGCGCCGTCCCAGCCCCTGCTTGAGCAACAAGAGCAACAAACGGCGGCGTTTCATCAGGCTGTAGCGTACGCCGTTGTAGGCGATAAACAGCCCCACCACGAAGGCCAACATCCCCATGGCGTTGAGGTTCAAATGAAAGCTGCGGGTGAGCGCGGTCAGGGCGGCGCCCTTGTCCTGCTCGCTGATATTCAGCTTATCCAGCGGCAGTCCGCTTTGCTTGAGTCGCTCTTTGAGCCTTTGCGGCTCGCCAAAGAGGGCGATATAGCTAAGGGTGCCCTCGCGCTTTAATAGCTGCTGGGCCAGCGAGATATCCAGATAGAGGCGGTTACCGAGCTGCCGTGAGTCGGCGAGCGCCAGCACTTCGAGCGTGCGCCCACCGAGGGACAGGGTTGGCGGCGCCTTGAGTCCTTGATGCAGGCTGTCGCTCATGACAATGATGGGCTCACCGGCGAGCAGTCTATTCAAGGGCAGATGGTTGCGGCCATTGCCCCTTTGCTCGAAGGTGCCGAGGGCGGCAATGATATCGCTGCCTTCCACTTGCCACTGGCGACCCTGAGTGTCATCAAGGACGCCGCTGATCACCGGCAGCGCTTGGATACCGCTTTGGCGCAGCTGGAAATAGAGCGCTTCATCGAGGCTGGCCCCGCGGGCCTTGGGGGTGATAAAAAGGCTGGCTTGTTGTCCCAGGGCTTCGCCCGCCTCACGGTAGCTGTTGATGGCGTTGTCATTGGTGGCCTTGACGCCAATCAGCAGAGTCACCGCCAACACCACTCCCAGCAGTATGGCGCCGGCCTGCAGTGGCGCCTTGCGATAGTGGGCCAGGGTGACTTTCAGGGCCTGCCAGGCCAACTTGATTGTGGTCAGCGCCCCAGTGTCATTCATGAATGCGCCCTTGCTGCAGGTGCCAGCGGCGCTGCATATAGGCGGCGGCCGTTTCGCTGTGGGTGACCATAAGAATGGCACTGCCGGCATCGGCGGCGAGAGAGCACAAAAGCTGCATCACCTCATCACCGGCGGCGGCATCCAGGTTGCCTGTCGGCTCATCGGCCAGCAGCAGTTCAGGCTTATGGGCCAGGGCGCGGGCAATGGCGACTCTCTGCTGTTGACCACCGCTGAGACTTTCGACTTCCCGGTTTAACAGTGGCGTCAGCCCCAGTGCCTGCACCAGGTGATCGCACCAGGTTTGCCAGCCTTCACCGAGCAGCGACAGGGGAAAGAGAATATTGTCGCGAACATTGAGCGGCGTCAGTAGGTTGAATTGCTGGAATACCACCCCCAGATGGCGGCGGCGAAAGGCGCTCCACTGTTTGTCCTGCCAGCGGCTGCTGTCTTGACCTGCCAGCAGAATGCGGCCTTTGTCCGGGTGCTCAAAACCGGCTATCAGATTCAGCAGTGTACTCTTGCCGCTGCCGCTGGGGCCGGTCAATGCCACCGTCTCACCGGGTTTGATCTCCAGGCTGAGATTTTCCAGCACCCTGTGGGGGCGATCGCCGTCCAAAAATCCTTTGCTTACCCCTTCCAGCAACACCTGGCTCTGCATTTGAACTCCTGTGAATCGCAGTAATCTGCTACAGCATAACAAGTTTTTTTAATCGGTGAACTCGACTTTCAGCTGTTGTTATTGCGTAAACCGAACCGGGTTCGGTCGCTCGGGGTGTAGGTCGAGGTCAAATTTTTTGCAGCAAACAGGATTAGGGGGGGCTTTGCCCCTTGAGCCGGAGGCCATTTAGGCGCAAACTGTGTCACCTGCCACGAATAACGTGGCAATCCGTTCGGATGAAGGTAGCAGGAGAGTGGGGAATCGCCCCCACACCGACGAGGCAATTTCCACCGGTTAACCCGGTTGGAGGTACTCTTTCAGGTGCCGGTCAGCATTGACGGCGTGGACTGTTACTGGACGAGCCTCTGGAGAGACCGGGCATGCCCCGGCGCCGAAGGCGAAAGTGCCGGCTTAGGCCAGCGCGAAACGCTCAGGCAAAAGGACAGAGGAGAGGATGATTGCACCGCCTTGCCTCTGGTGATCTTTCGCTTTTGGCCTTTGCTGCCGCGGTTTCGCAGCCATTTCTTTTCCTCCTCCGTTTATTAATTTAGATGTTTAATAACTGAGGAATCTATGGATTTTCATGCACTTCTTACCCAGATAAACGCTATTGTCTGGGGACCTGCCACCTTACTCTTGCTGGTGGGAACCGGTATTTATCTGAGCTTCAGGCTGGGATTCATTCAACTGTTGCGTCTACCGCTGGCGCTGCAATTGCTGTTCAAACCCGCCAATGGCAAGGGGGAGCTCTCCTCTTTTGCCGCCCTCTGTACCGCACTGTCTGCCACCATAGGCACGGGTAATATTGTCGGGGTGGCTACTGCCATCAAACTCGGTGGCCCCGGAGCTCTGTTCTGGATGTGGGTTGCTGCCTTGTTTGGCATGGCCACCAAGTACGCCGAGTGTCTATTGGCGCTTAAGTTTCGCACCACAGATCGCCACGGTAATATTGCCGGTGGCCCGATGTACTACATAGAAAAAGGCCTGGGGCTCGGTTGGTTGGCCAAGCTGTTTGCGGTTTTCGGTGTCGGAGTGGCATTTTTCGGTATAGGGACTTTTGCCCAGGTCAACGCGATTTCCGAAGCCATGACCATTGCCTTTGATGTGCCAGCCTGGATCACGGCTGTGGTACTGACCTCGCTGGTGGCTGCCGTGACCTTAGGGGGAGTTAAACGGATTGCGGCTGTGGCACAAAAGTTGGTGCCCACTATGGCTATAGGCTATGTGGTTGCCTGTCTTTGGGTGCTGCTGAGCGCCAGTGAGGCGATTCCGGATGCTATTGCGCTGGTGTTGCATTCTGCCTTCAATCCAGTGGCGGCTGGCGGTGGCTTTTTGGGGGCCGGTATCGCCCTGGCGATTCAAACCGGGATTGCTCGCGGAGTGTTCTCCAACGAGTCGGGTTTAGGCAGTGCCCCGATAGCGGCGGCAGCCGCCAAGACCAAGGAACCGGTTGAGCAGGGGCTGGTGAGCATGACGGGTACCTTCTTCGATACCATTATTATCTGCACCATGACGGGTTTGGTACTTATTCTTACCGGTGTTTGGAATGGCGATAGCGCCGGGGCCGGTATGACCAGCGCTGCTTTCTCCAGTGCTACCACACCGCTGATTGGCCAGTATTTGGTGACTGTGGCGCTAGTGTGTTTTGCCTTTACCACCATTCTTGGCTGGAACTATTATGGCGATCGCTGCTGGAGCTATCTCACCAAGGGCCGCTGGATCCCGCTCTATCGTTGGGTTTTCCTTGGGCTCATTGCTTCGGGCGCCTTTATCACGCTGGATCTCATCTGGCTGCTCGCCGACATAGTCAACGGCTTGATGGCGATACCCAATCTGATAGCCATCATAGGTCTGCGCCACCTGGTGCTGGCAGAAACCCGCAGTTATTTTCAGCGTCTGCGCGGCTGCAGTGATGAGGTTTTGCCTCAGGCCGATGCCTGAGTCTTGAGCGAAGCAATCAAGGTCAGCAACCAGTCTTCAAACCGCCTTATTGGCTAATGTGGCAGGCGGTTTAAGGTTATCACTAGTTAGCGGCTGCTATTCGGTAACTGTTGCTTATATATTGCTGGGCTATCTGGCGGAAAGGGGCTGATAGCTCAGTGTTATGCGCCATGTCAGCAAGAGTCTATTTCACGCCGTGAGTTTAGTTTGCTGTTAGCCGGCAGTGTATTATCCGGCGCTCGCCGATGGATGAATTTTATGTAAATTCGCGCCGAGTTACTTGTGTAACATTATGGCTAATGCTTAAATGACAAGGTTAATTTTTGACCTTTAATCAGTTGGTTGACTTCAGTCGCCTGATGTACTTCGGCATTGAATGCCCAAGAGGGGGGTGCCTGACAATAGGACTTTGCTGTTGCAGAGTCGCAAGGAAATCGTCAGAGAGGCAGAGTTATGCCGGATACCGCGACACTCAGAACTTTTCGCAGCCGTATTCTGTTGCAGATAGCCATTCCCTTAATCACTATCATGACTGTGATTTCGGGGGTTACCGGCTGGTATAACTATCAGGATGAAGAAAAGGCCTTCTTTACCGATCTGGCTGAAAAGGCCGATTTTGCTGCCAAGCGGCTTGAGTTTGAATTGTCTCTGGCGCAGCGCAATACCCAAACTCTGGCCTACAGCATTGGGCATCTTGAGTCATTCGAGCGTCTGCAGCAAGCTGACAATCTTTATCAACTGCTTAAAGACAGATTGCAGCGCAACCCCAACTTTTACGGCAGCGCCATCGCCTTTCAGCCCGGATTTCTGCCCGGGCAAAAACGCTTCGCGCCCTATGCTTTCCGCCAGGATCTTTCTATTGCGATTATGGACATAGGTCAGGAAGCCTATGATTACACCAGCGGCGAATGGGGATGGTGGACCGAGGCGCTTAAGCATCCTGACGGTTATTGGTCTCCTCCTTATTTCGACGAGGGTGCCGGCAATGCTTTGATGATCACCTTCTCACAGCCTTTCGGCAGTGAAGCGGCACCTTTGGGAGTCATAACCACAGATCTGGCGCTTTCCAGCTTACCGATTCGCTTGGGAATCGATCCCAAAAAGCTGTTGGTGTTGGATAACCAGGGGCGGCTCATTTATCACCCGGACAATAACCTTAGCCGCAATGCCAAATTGGAAGATTGGCTCGCCAATACCGCTGCAGGAAAGGAAGCGGCGCAACATATCTACGCCGCCGACACCCCTGAAGTGGCTCTGAGTGACCTCAATGGCGTGCAGTACCTTGCCAGTGTTGCCAGAGTGGCACCATTGGAATGGCGGGTATTGGTGATTACCCCACAAAAACAGTTGCTGCGTTCTTTCCTGCAGGATTTCAGCTCGTTAACAATCAATCTGTTGTTATTGGCTATATTGCTGCTGGTGACCAGTTACTGGAGTGCCAAGCGTCTCACCCAGCCCCTGGAGCTGTTGGAAACCGGGATAGTGGACTTCAGCAAGGGGTTGATAAAACGCTTGCAAAAGCCTGAAGGCGTGGTGCGGGAGATTGCTACTCTCAGTAATAAATTCAATGAGATGGCTGAAATTCTCGAAGAGAGGGAACAAGCACTGCTCGACTCCCGTGGCAACAGGTTTGCCAAGCTTATCGATGGCATGAGTGATAAGTCCTTTTACTGCTCTATGGATCCTTACGGCGCCATAGTGCAGGCCAGCGACGGTGTGGAGAAGGTATTGGGCATCTCCCCTGAGGTGCTCAGGCGCAAGTATCAGCGGCTGTTTTCCAGCAACAGTATCAATGAAGCCAACTGGCAGTATATGGAACAGGCGCTGGCCGGTGAGTCCGTACCGCCACATCAGGTGGAGTTGGCCGACGCCGAAGGTGGCTTGAGACGTTTGGATCTGTTTATGCAGCCCTTGCTCGATGATGAAGGTAAGCTGATTTCGGTGGAGATGTTGTTCAACGATGTTACCGAGCAGTTTTCCGCCGCGGCCTGGTCCAACGCAGTGCTGGAAGCGGCGCCGGAGGCGATGCTGATTGTCGATGAAAATGGCATGCTGGTGTTCTCCAACAGCCGCTGTCAGGAGCTATTCGGTTATAACGCTGAAGAGATGCTCAAACTCAACATAGATCAATTGTTGCCGGAAGTCGATCGTTTGCAGCATGCGGCCAAGCGTCATACCTTTGTGACTGACGGTAAGGATCGCATGATGGCCAAGGGCAAGGCGCTGCAGGCGCTCAAGTGTGATGGCTCCCAGTTTCCGGTGCAGATAGGTTTGAGCCTGTTACCGGCCGATCATAAGGGTAAACACCAGGTGGCGGCATCGATTCGGGATCTGACCGAGCAACTGGCAGTAGAGCGTAAAATTCGCGAGAGCGAAAGCCGTTTTCGCGGTCTGGTATCCAACATCCCCGGCGCTGTTTATCGTACCCGGGTCGATGAACATTGGACCATGGAGTATGTCAGCGACAATATCACTGAGATAAGCGGTTATCCGGCCTGGCACTTTATCGACAGCAAGAAGCGCAGTTATGGCTCCCTGGTTATTGATGAAGACAAGCAACTGTGTATTGACACCATAAATTCGGCTCTGGCCGAGCAGCAAGCCTTCGATGTTGAGTATCGTATTCGCCACCGGGATGGCAGCGTGCGTTGGATCCATGAAAAGGGTAAGGCCAGTTACGACGAAGACGGCAATCCACTGTGGTTCGATGGCAGCCTCAACGACATTACCGACAGCAAGCTGGCTCAGGAAAAGATGGAGCAGTCGCGGGAGCAACTGGAAACCATCACAGAGTCTGTGCCCAGTACTGTGTATCAACTATTTTGGCAAAGCCCGCAGCAACGCAGATTCACCTTCCTTTCCAGTGCAGCCATTGCCACTCTGGGCCACCACAAGAATGAGGTAATGGCCGACTTTGATCTGGTGGCCGAGCGGATTGTTGCCGAAGACAGGGGCAGCATTATTCGGCTGCTTTCCGGTGAGGGGGGACTGCAGTGGATCAAAGAGTTTCGCTACCGTCACCCTTCCGGCGAGGTGCGTTGGCTCGAGGCCGGTGCCAAAGGCAGCAAACAGCAGGATGGCATGCTCTGGAACGGTTATCTGACCGATATCAGCGGCCGTAAAAAGATGGAAACCGAACTGGCCCAGAGTGAGGCACACTTCCGCGCCCTGTTTGATAACGCAGGCATAGGCATAGTCAACCTGGATGATCGCGGCACCATAATGGATTGTAATGGTCAATTCTGCACTGATATGGGCATGAGTGCCGAACAGCTGAAACGTCGCTCGTTTGCCGATCTGATGGTGCCGGAAGACAGAAGCAAAGCCAACGAGTTGTACGAGCGCTTGCAACAGAGTGACGATCACAGTGTCAGCGGCGAGTGGCGCCTGCTCAGTGCTTCTGGCGAGCCGATGTGGATGGCCGTCAACGCTTCTGAAATTGAGGAAGAAGGTGATCGTGAACGCTCAGTGGTTATGAGCATTGCCAACATCACCCGCTTGAAACTCTTGTCCAATGAGCTGATGACGGCCAAGGATGAAGCCGATGCTGCCAACAAGGCCAAGAGTGACTTTCTTGCCAATATGTCCCACGAGATACGCACCCCGATGAATGCCATTATCGGTATGTCACAACTGTGTCTGCAGACCAAGCTGGATAACAAGCAGCGTAACTATGTGGAAAAAATTGAACGGGCTTCGCAATCCCTGCTGGGGATCATCAATGACATTCTCGACTTTTCCAAGATTGAGGCCGGCAAACTGGATATCGAAGTGGTGCCGTTCCAGCTCGACAATATTCTGGAAGATCTCGGGGATATGTTCTCGGAGCGTGCCGCCGACAAACAATTGGAGCTGTTGTTTGCCGTGGCCCCCAGTGTGCCCAGCTATCTGGAAGGGGATCCGCTACGCCTCAGTCAGGTGTTGATCAACCTGATGAACAACGCCATTAAATTCACCGAGCGCGGTGAAGTGATGCTGTCGATAACTGAGCTTAGCCGAGAGCAGAATGAGGTGCTTCTGAGATTCGCAGTGCGTGACAGTGGCATAGGTCTGACGGCCGAGCAGCAGGCCAGATTATTCAAGTCTTTCAGCCAGGCGGACACTTCAACCACACGTAAATACGGTGGTACCGGGCTTGGGCTGGCGATCTCCAAACAGCTGGTGGAACTGATGGGCGGTGAAATCGGCGTTGAAAGCCAGTTTGGTAACGGCAGTTGTTTCTTCTTTACCGTGCGACTCAAGGTTGCGGAAAACGACAAGCTCAATGTAGAGCAGGAACTGGAAGGTATGCCGATTCTGGTGGTTGATGACAACGGCACCGCCAGAGATATATTGCGTACTACGCTCGAGAGTATGGGCTTTGCCGTCGACTGTGCCCGCAGCGGCATGGAGGCGCTGGAGAAGGTGAAGCGCAAGTCCTACAAGATGGCCCTGATCGATTGGAAGATGCCTGAGCTGGACGGCATGGAAACCGCCCGGCAAATATTGCAGCTAAAGGAGCCGCCACTGATCCTCATGGTATCGGCCCACGCCAACAATGACTTTATCGAACAGTTGGAGCAACTCGGGATCAACGGCTATATCACCAAGCCGGTCAGTGCCTCCAGGCTGCTGGACGGCATTATGTTGGCGCTTGGACGTCAGGGCCATATTCCCGTCAGGCGCAAGGTACTGGATCTTGAATCGCTGCAATTGGCGGCTCTTGCCGGCAAACGAGTGCTGCTGGTGGAAGACAACGAGATGAATCAGGAGGTGGCGACCGAGTTTCTCGAGCAGGTAGGCATAGACCTGTCTATCGCAGAAAACGGCCAGATAGCGCTGGAAAAGTTGGCGCAGCAGCAGTTTGATCTTGTGCTGATGGACTGTCAAATGCCTGTGATGGACGGCTATCAGGCCACAGAAGCGCTGCGTAAGATGCCAGGGCTTGAGCAGTTGCCAGTGGTCGCCATGACGGCCAACGCCATGGCCGGTGACAAGGAGATGTGCCTGATGGCCGGCATGAATGATCACATTGCCAAGCCGATAGAAGTCAGCCTCTTGTATCAGGTGTTGTTGCAGTATCTGGGAGGGGGGCAAGCCCCTGCTGCAGGGAATAATAACACTGGGATGGCCGATGGTGATGCTCCTGATGATCTGGTGAGCTGGCCGGAACAAGAGAGCTTGGATATCGACCGGGGCTTGCAGCTGGTGCAGCATTCAGAACGCCTCTATCGACGCATCCTCGAGCGTTTCCTCGCTAGTCAGGGCAATGTTGGCAAACGGATCCGCAAAGCGCTCAAGGAACAGCAGCAGGAAGAAGCGGTTAGGGCGGCGCATACTTTGAAGGGACTGGCGGGCAATCTTTGCTCTGAGGCTTTGGTGGAAGAGGCTCGGCAATTGGAAGCTAAGTTGGCGGCCGCTGAAGAATGTGAGCAAGAGTTGCAGGCAGTGGAAAAGCGGGTCGCCGTCATTGTCGACGCCATTGCAGATTGGATGGGTGATAAGCCACAAAGCGCTCTTCAGACGCAAGCCGATGCGGCCGAGGAGATGGATGTCGAGACGCTTAAAACCGCTTTGAAGCAACTGCAAAGCAGTCTGGAAGATGCCGATGCTGATGCCGTCGTTCAACTGGAAGCATTGAGCCGCCGGGTGAGTAAACCTTTGTGGCAGCGCTTGAAACCTGTCAGCAGCATGGTTGGCAGCTATCAATTTGATGATGCTGCCGACCTTATTCGCGAATTACAGCAAGAGCTGAACGAGGCGGAATAAGCCTGACTATACTCAACGGGTAATTACGGGCTACGGCGGAACCTGCTGTGCCGAGATGCAAATCGGTGTCTGGAGCAAGAGGGAGATTGGGATGGAAAAAGCCACTGTGTTGGTCGTGGATGATACACCGGAGAATATTGATATTTTGCTCGGGATCCTCGGCGATGACTATAAGCTCAAGGTGGCGATAGATGGCCCAAGAGCGCTGGCGTTGGCGCAGAAGAGCCCTCCGGATCTGATCCTCCTGGATGTGATGATGCCGGGTATGAATGGCTATGAAGTCTGTAAGCGTCTCAAGCAAGAGCCTATGACTTGCCATATTCCGGTGATCTTTGTCACTGCTCTCTCTGAAGTGGCCGATGAGACCCAGGGCTTTGATTTGGGCGCTGTCGACTACATCACCAAGCCTGTCAGTGCCCCGATAGTTAAGGCGCGGGTGCGGAACCACCTGGCCCTCTATGATCAGCAGCGCTTGCTGGAACAACAGGTGCGTGAACGCACTCACGAGCTGGAACAGACCCGTTTCGAGATCATTCGTCGTCTGGGCCGCGCTGCCGAATACAAGGATAACGAAACCGGCTTACACGTTATTCGCATGAGCCACTACGCCAAGCTACTGGCGCAGCAAGCCCAGTTGCCGGAACACTTCTGTGAACTACTCTATAATGCGGCGCCCATGCATGATATCGGCAAGATAGGTACGCCGGACGCCGTGCTGAAAAAGCCGGCCAAGCTGGATGCCGAAGAGTGGAGAATCATGCAACAACACGCCGAAATTGGCGCCGAGATTATTGGTGAACACCCGGATCCTCTGTTGCAGATGTCCCGGAGGATAGCATTGACCCACCACGAAAAGTGGGACGGCTCAGGTTATCCCAAAGGTTTAAAAGGCGAAGATATTCCCATTGAGGGGCGAATCGTCGCCATTGCCGATGTCTTTGATGCCCTGACTTCGATTCGACCTTACAAGAAGGCCTGGAGCATAGAAGATACCATGGCGTTACTGGAGTCTGAGGCAGGGAAACACTTTGACCCTGAACTGGTGGAGCACTTCAAACAGATATTGCCCCAGGTGATTGAAGTGCGTGACACTCATATGGAAACCGAGTCCGACGCCGAATAGCGACAAACTGCTGATAAAAATAAAGGCGCCGACGGCGCCTTTATTGGGTGATTTATTGTTACTCCTGCTCTTCCAGAGAGTAGGGTAGAGGCATTACCGTCAGTTCGCTGTTTTCATCATCGGCGATACGGAATTTGGCACCGACTTCTGTGTCATTGGCCAGTACTGCGGTCAGCAGTAACTCGCCATTTCGTTGTACGGCTTCAATAATGCTGCCACCCTTACGAAAACCTCTTTCCAGCGCCATCTCCAGCGTGGTTTCCGGGGTGACATCGACAGTGGCTTTGCCCTTGAGAATATAGAGGGCTCGCTTGTTGCCGCCGCGATACTTCATTCTGGCCACGGTTTCCTGGCCCATGTAGCAACCCTTGGTGAAGCTGATGCCGTTGATGGCTTGCAGGTTGCACATTTGCGGTACAAATTGGCCCATGTGTGCTGCCGGCAGGTTAGGGTAGGCGGCAAGGATTTCCAGCTCTTGCCAGGCACTGGCATCGACTGGAGGCTGCTGGCAGATGGCATCGGCCTGGGCTTTGGGCAGTACCAGAATAAAGCGCTCGCCGTCCTGCAGCACTGCGCCGCCATCGACAGCGCTGACTTGTTGCTCGGCGTTGAAGCCCGGAAGCTGCTCTGTCAGCCAAGTGCTCGCCTTGGCACCGGCAACACCCAAGAGGCTGTAATCGTCGCTGACATCGACCAGTTCGGCCTTACTGAATACCGCATACTTCTTCAATTGCGGCAAGTCGGCTGCCAGGGTATCTTTTGGCATCATCAATATCAGGGCGTCACCCAGAGTAAAGGTTCTGAAGCTTGAAAGCATCTTGCCTTTGGGGTCGCAGTGAGCGCCCCAGCGCCACTGCTCTGTCGTGAGAGAGCTGATATCTGTGGTGACCTGACCGTGGATAAAGCTGCGGCCCTGTTCACCGGTAACGGCAAGCAGACCCAAGTGAGAGAGGCGGGAAATAAGCAGATCCGGAATGCCGGCATCCAGAGGCCAATCGGGCTGAGAAACGCAAATGCTCATAACAAGATCCTGAGATTGAAGGCATTAAGAGATCTGCGATTGTAGCGGATTTGACAGAAATAAACAGGGCGCCAAGGGTAATAAGGCGCCCTGTGAAAATCAGAACAGCAAACGAGTACGGATAGTGCCTTCGATAGACTTGAGTTCTGTTAGTGCTTCTTCTGCCTGAGTGGTATCCACTTCCATTACCACATAACCTATGGTCGGCGTGGTTTGCAGGTACTGGGCTGAAATGTTGATGCCTTTTTCTGAAAACGCCTGGTTAATCTTGATCAGAATACCTGGACGGTTATGGTGAATATGCAGCAGGCGAGAGGCATCTTTATGCTGCGGCAGCGATACTTCCGGGAAGTTGACTGCCGACAGGGTAGAGCCGTTGTCTGAGTATTTGGCCAGCTTGCCGGCAACTTCAATACCTATGTTTTCCTGAGCTTCTTCTGTGCTGCCACCTATGTGAGGGGTCAGCAGCACATTGTCCAGACCGCGCAGCGGGCTTTGGAATTCATCTGTGTTGGACTTGGGCTCAGCCGGAAACACGTCGATGGCAGCACCAGCCAACTGCTGCTCCTTGAGGGCGACGGCCAGGGCGTCGATATCCACCACTGTGCCGCGGGAAGCGTTGATCAATATGCTCCCTTTGCGCATCATCGCCAGTTCGGCCTGGGCAATCATCTCTTTGGTCTGTGGTGTTTCAGGTACATGCAGGCTGACCACATCGGCCTGAGACAGCAGTTGCTCCATGGAGTGAACTTGTTGGGCGTTACCCAGCGGCAGCTTATCTTCGATATCGAAGAAGATCACTTTCATCCCTAAAGTTTCGGCAAGGATCCCAAGCTGGGTGCCGATATGACCATAACCTATAACCCCAAGGGTTTTGCCGCGGGCTTCAAAGCTGCCATTGGCGCTCTTGAGCCAGCCACCACGATGGGCCAGGGCGTTGCGCTGCGGGATCCCGCGCAGCAACATGATGATTTCACCGAGTACCAGTTCGGCCACGCTGCGGGTATTGGAGAAGGGTGCGTTGAATACTGGAATACCCAGTTGCTCGGCAGCCTTGAGATCGACCTGGTTGGTACCGATACAGAAACATCCTATGGCAACCAGCTTTTCAGCTTGTTGCAAGACTTCTTGGGTTAGTTGGGTACGGGAGCGGATTCCGACGAAATGGGCATCTTTGATCGACTGCTGCAGCTCAGTGCCGGAAAGTGATGCCTTATGATACTCGATATTGGTGTAGCCAGCCCTTTCCAGCACATCAACGGCTGATTGGTGGACGCCTTCCAACAACAGGATTTTAATTTTATCCTTGTCCAGCGAGTGTTTCGCCATGATATAGGTACCCTCTTGATTATTAACTAATGTACGTATGCTATGATATTTTCGCTCATGCCCAACCAAAGTAGCACTTTTTTCAGATTAAGTGGAGGGCTAGATGGCTAAAGTATTTTTTCCTAATAGAGAACAATCACTGGCATAAGGAAAGTGGCTTGAAAAACACAATTATCTGGCTGGTCATTTATTTTGCGGTACTTATCTGGTCGGCGATAGCCCCCAAAGATAATTTTACTTGGTGGCTGGAAGCGCTGCCGGGTATGCTGGCGCTGCCGATACTGTTTTTTACCCGTAAGCGTTTCCCGTTGACTCCACTGCTTTATGGCCTGATTTGGGTGCACTGCCTGATCCTCTTTGTCGGTGCCCACTACACCTACGCCGAGGTGCCACTGTTCGATACCTTGGCACAGTGGATGGGTTCTGAGCGCAATAACTACGATAAACTGGGTCACTTGGCGCAAGGGTTTATCCCGGCCATGATTGCTCGGGAGATACTGCTGCGTAATCGGGCAGTGAAGCCGGGTGCCTGGTGTGCCTTTCTAGTCAGTTGTTTTGCCTTGGCCTTATCGGCTTTCTATGAACTGATAGAATGGTGGGTCGCCGTTGCCACCGGAACCGGCGCCGAGGCCTTTCTCGGCACCCAAGGCTACGTTTGGGATACCCAGTCGGATATGCTGATGGCCCTTGTCGGTGCTATCGCTGCCTTGTTCTTCTTATCCTCATTTCATGACCGTCAATTGCGGCATTTAAACGTAGATTGACAGTTGGAACAAAGAGTTTTGAATACACTCTTTACAATCTTCCGTCTGAAAAATCTGTTAAAGATTGTTAGAATAATACTTTATGGTGATGAAAACCGGACGTTATCTGGTCAGAATCGTCTGATGCTTTTTGTGTAGTCGCACTTAAAGTGATTAAGGAAGCTATCCCTTTAGGGATATAAGCAAGACTTTTCAGGGAGAAGAGTAAAAATGAGTAGTATCAATGAGTTGGTTTTTATAAATCAAATAGCCGCCCCTTGTCATTTGGCCATACTGGCCGAGTCCATCGGTCTTAAGACTCGTATAGTACGCCACCCGGAGCAGTTGGAACCGCAGAAGAGTGATAGTACTTTTTATCTAATCTCTCAGAAGGGGGCAGCGCTGGATAATAAGGGGATCCCTTTATTGGCCAGTCGTTTGGTTTCTCATGTTCCGGTCGCCCTTTATCAAGTCAGCAGAGGGTCACTGGATCAGGAATCAGCGATGTTGCTGGGGATCCGCGGAGTGCTCTACTCAGATCAGCGTATCGATCTTATGCTCACTGGTCTACGCAAGATGGTGGCCGATGAGCTCTGGTACGACAGAACCCTTATCAGTAAGATGTTCCGTAAGTTGGTCAAAACTCTGGACACTGGCAATGAGATGTCGGCCGATACGGTTTCCATGCTGCAGATGTTGACCCGGCGTGAACGTACCATTATTCAGCTGGTTTCCAGTGGTGCCAGGAATAAAGAGATAGCCCAGCGTCTGTGTATCAGTGAGCATACGGTCAAGGCGCATATCTCATCGATTTTCCGCAAGACACAATCTCGTAATCGAGTCGAATTGTTGCGTTGGGCCCAGACCTATCAGAGTCACTTCGATCTCATCAGTTGATTTGTCGCTGGATTCAGCCTGAACTTGGCCCCGAATGGGGCTTGTTTATGTTTTGATGGCTTTTTATGTAAGCCAAGTCAGTGGAAAATTCCTGTCAGAGTGCGGCAATCGCCGCTGCTTTGTGCTTTTTTACGCGTTGGGAATGGCTTTCAGCCAAAGCTATGATAGTTGTTGTGCCTGTGGCGAAAGTCGTGGGGCTTAAGCATTCCAATCTGTTCATAGCTTGCGTTCATAAGCACGCTCGCCACCGGCGAGCATTCGCCCTCAGCCACGTTATTTGCGCCAACGGCTGTCGGCGACACCGAGGAGGGATTGGAGCAATTCTGTGAGAGCTAACTTGTTTGAAGTTACCTATATGCCTGCGGACATACGCCTCATTTTCAGGCACAGGCGGAACTGTGACCTTCCGAGCCAGGGATGG